>JBATTX010000135.1:0-4469 GCA_049670825.1 Arcobacteraceae bacterium
ATCTACAGTTACTGCTGATGTTGCATCCGAATAATCTACAGTATCTCCAATAGCTGTATTTGTTCCTCCATCAAGATAATCATCACCTACTCCACCTTTTAAAGTATCATCTCCATCTTCACCATATAATGAATCATCTCCATCTTTTCCATATAATGAGTCATTACCACCTTGACCTTTTAAAATATTTGCTTCAGAGTTACCTATAATATTATCTATACCTTGAGTTCCTACTACATTTTCAAAACTTGTAATATTATCATTATCTCCATTTGTTATATTTACAGTTGTACTATTTCCAGCTTCTAGAAGTGTTAAACTTGAGATATTATGAGAAGCATCTAATGCAGAATAATCTACTGTATCTTTATCAGCGCCTCCATCAATAACATCTGCACCATCGCTAGAAGATGTAGCGACAAAAGTATCTGCTCCTGCTCCACCATCTAAAAGGTCAACTCCATCTGCACCAGTAATGATATCATCTCCCCCATCACCTTCAAGTTTGTTCCCTTGAGCATTTCCTGTTATAGTATCATTGTATGTTGTTCCTGTTACATTGGAGATACCATATAATCTATCCGTATTATCTGGATTTGTAAAATCTAGAGCTGTTGGAGCAGAATTATAAAGCTTGTAAACCGTAGAATAATCAATTGTACCATCTGATGTGGTTTGACCTAAATCTACTTTTATCTTACCTAGAGTACTTCCACTATAATCAACTTTACTATAATCACCATCATCATTATTCGTTTCTAAATATGAATAATATGTGTCATTACCTTTACTACCATAAAATTTATCATATCCATCATTTCCGATAAACGTATCATTTAACGAGTCAGAACCAGTAAATTTATCATCTTTTGTAGAACCTATAATTTTTTCTATTGCTATTAGATTATCTGTTCCTGTATCTCCATCATCTACTACTTCACCTGCCGTTATTGACATATCTACAGTAATGGCAGTATTCGCTGATGAATAGTCAGCTGTATCAATATTATCTCCACCATCTAAAACATCATCTCCACCTGCTCCATAGAGAGTATCATCTCCAGCTTCACCTTTTAAAGTATTATTTTCAATATTACCATTGATAATATCATTTACTTGTGAGCCTGTTACATTTTCAATATTTCTAATAGTATCATTCGTATAATCTGTTATAGTTACTGTTGCGTCTGTGTCTGCAGAACCTGCTAATGTTACATTTATAGATTTTGAAATCGTACTATAGTCTACAGTATCTCCTACAGATTCTGTCCCTGTTCCACCATCGATTGTATCTGCTCCATCATCTCCTGCACCTAATGTATTATTGATAGCATCATATATTCCAGCTTTAAAAACATCATCACCCTCTCCACCAAAAAGATGATCATCTCCACCATCTCCTGTGATAGTATCATCTCCATTTAGAGCCACTATAGTATTAATAGAAGCATTTCCTACAATTGTGTCTGACTGATTTGTAGCTGTGATATTTTCTATATCTTTAAGATAATCATCTCCAATATTGTCTAAAAGTGCTTGAGAATAACCACTGCCATCTACCTCTTTTAGATTAAGTTGTAATTTTTCCGCTTGTGATGAAAAACTTACAAAATCTCCACCACCATTAGTTTGTGAACCACCATCTAAATAATCTATCCCTGTTCCACCATCTAGAGTATCATCTCCATCATCTCCAAAAAGTGAATCAACATCAGATCCACCTTTTAAGATATCATCATCAGCTCCACCTCTTAAAGTATCTTTTCCAGCTCCACCATCTAAAGTATCATTACCTGCATTTCCAACTAAACTATTAGCAAGAACATCACCTGTTATATTATCTGCACCTTGTGTTCCTAAAACATTTTCAACATCTTGAATTTTATCTGCTGTTTTACCATTGATACTAACTGTTTGAATCTCTGCCCCATCAAGAGTCAATGTAATTTGATTTGCAGCTCCTAAAGAACTATAATCTACTGTATCTTTTCCTGTTCCACCAATGATTTTATCTTCTGCATCATCTGCATTAAGTATGAATGTATCTGCATTTAATCCACCATCTAAAACATCTGCTCCACTTCCTGCAATTAGTGTATCTTCACCACCTGAACCCAAAAGTGTATTTCCACTATTTCCAGCAATTAAAGTATCCCCTACAGTTGAACCAATTACAGTTTTAAAATTAAGAACTGTATCTTGTTCATCTGCTGAATCAGTATTATTTCCGCTACCATCATAAGTAAAGCCATCATTATTTAAATCAGTTATTGCACTATTATTTCCTAAATCAACTCTTACAGACTGAGCAATACTATTATATGAGAGTACATTTCCATTTGTTGCACCTTGACCATCTAAGTAATCTGCACCCAATCCACCATCAATAGTATCATCGCCATCTCCACCTAATAGTGTATTTTTACTACTATTACCTACTATTGTATCTCCAGCTGTAGAACCCGTGATATTTTCTATATTTTTGATTATGTGGTCATCACTTCCACCTAACTGTACAGTATTTGTTAGGCCACCATCTTTTAATGTTAAATTAACACTTGCAGTTACATTACTATAATCAACTGTATCACCATTTGGCTCAGAAGCTGTTCCACCATCTATATAGTCCCCAGTTGTTTCTCCATCTCTTTGTGTAAATGTATCATCACCTGCATCTCCATATAATGAATCCACTCCAGCTCCACCATCGATGATATCATTTCCTGCTCCACCTTCAAGTTTATTACTATTTGCATCTCCTGTAATAGTATCTGAATTTGAAGTTCCAATTACATTTTCAATACCAGCAATAGTATCAGTATCTTGAGTAACATTTGAAGTATTTAAAATATCTGCACTAGGTGTCACTAAATTTACATCAATATGGTAAGTACTTGATAAAGAACTATAATCTAAAGTATCAGTATTCCCTTCACCATCAATATCATCACTCACACCATCTACATCGGCATCTGAGATTTTGAATATATCGTTTCCTGTTCCACCTTTTAGAGTATCAAGTCCACCTTTACCAGTAATAGTATCATTTCCTGTTCCACCAATAATGGTATTTATATTATTATCACCTATTAAGGTATCATCTTTAGCTGATCCTAAAATATTTTCAAATCCACTTATAGTATCAATTCCAGCATTTACGGTATCTATCACACCATCTGCATCAGATAAATCGACAAATACTCCACTATTATCAGATGAGATTGCATTTGCATAAGAAAGTGTATCGTTTCCTGCTCCACCTTTTAGAGTATTTGCTCCAGTACTTCCCTCGATAGTATCATCACCACTTGTACCAATAGCATTTTCTATAGATACTAAACTATCTGTGTAATTATTTGTTCCTGCTACCGTTGCTGTTGTATTTTGTAAAGAGATATTTACAGAGGATGAAGTTTCTAAAGCATAACTTACCGTATCATTTCCAGATTCTCCATCTAAAACATCATTACTAGTTCCACCATAAAGAAGATCATCGCCTAATCCTGCTTTTATAGTATTGATTCCATTACTTCCAATTAAAATATCAGAATAATCACTTCCTTGAATATTTTCAAAGTTTGTTACAGTATCTGTTCCTGATGCTGTCCCTATTGCTGTTTGCGCAGATATGTTTGTGTTGGCTGTTGTACCATCTAAATCTAGATCACTATTTATAGCTGTTCCACTTAAATTTACTACTACAGATGATTGAGTATTATCATACGATAAAACATCTCCCGTACCAGCATCACCATCTAAAATATTATTTGAGCTATTCCCTTCAATAGTATCATCTGCACTTGAACCTGTAACATTTTCAATCTCCGCTATTTGATGATCACCATCTGTTGTATTTCCAACTGTTACACTTGTAAGTCCAGTATCTCGTAGATTAATAACTAAAGAGTCTGATAGATTACTATAATCTACAGTATCACCTATACCATTTGTATTTGTACCACCATATATTTTGTCTCCAGCTAAATCACTTAAAGTTGATGTTTGAGTAAATCTATCATCTCCTGCATCACCATATAAAGTATCAGCTCCTGCTCCACCAGTTATGATATCATCATCATCTCCACCTTGAATTTTATCATCACCAGCTCCACCACTTAAAGTATCTGCTCCACTATTTCCGATAATCGTATTTGCAAACTCATCACCAGTGATATCATCAGCTACTTGTGAACCTGAAATATTTTCAATACCTGTTAAAGTATCTTGCTCTTCTCCTATTGTGTGAACGGCAAGACCATCTGAATCAGTATCGATGTATGCAGTTGTAGTTCCATTTGAATCTAAAGTAACCTCCACACCTTCTGTTCGTTGGCTGTAATCAACTAAATCACCATGTGATTGAACATTATCTCCACCTACTATCGTGTCGTTTCCTGTTCCACCTTTAAATGTATCATCTCCAGATTCTCCATAAAGTACATCATCGCCACCATTTCCAATAAGCGTAT
>JBATTX010000136.1:0-1786 GCA_049670825.1 Arcobacteraceae bacterium
TATTGGTACAATTGAAAATGATTCCAAAATTGAATATTCTTTAAAATGGGAAGATATTGAAAATTACTTTGATGGAGATTTGGATCGTTATTTGTCAATAGTTAGATTAATTCTTGTAAAAGAAAAAGCAAAGTTAAATTTATATAGTGAATATAAAAACTATTTTGAGAAAAACTCTAATATAAAAGGTACAGTTTTTATAGATAAATTAGATAAATATAAAGAGATATATGAAAAAGTAATTAAATTGAATGAAAATAAGATTTCAAATAAAACTAAAAATCTTTTAACAATAATGCATTATTTACCACATAATGATTGGATTAGTGCTGTAATGAGTTATTATTATAAATTTGGAAATGTTAAATTTGATGAGTTTATTGAGGCATTTGATTATATGGTATCTACAGATAATATTATTGGATATGATATTACAACAAAAATTAAAGATATTTCATTGATATTATCTGAAATTGATAAATCAAAATCACCTGACGAGTTACTTTCAAATGAAGAAAGTGTTCTATATGATATTGATATAGAAGAATTAGAGCATGCAATAAAACAAAATATATATAGAAAACGTGTATCTAAATATATTTTGTTAAAAATAGAATATATTTCTAGAAGTAATGATGATGTTCAAATAGGTAGTTTCCAGAAATTAACAATAGAACATATTTATCCTCAAAAGCCAAAAGATATAAAAGATTGGGATTTTAATAATGAAATTGAGTTAGATAAGTATAGAAATAAAATAGGAAATTTAGTTTTATTGAATCGATCTAAAAATTCATCTTTAAGTAATAGTTCATTTGTAAATAAAAATAATAAATATAATTCTAATCAATCAATTGATATATTTGAAGAAACAAAAAAAGTATATAGTCCGAATAGAAGTGAATGGAAGCTGGAAGATATTAAAACAAGACAAAATACTTTAATAAAATGGTTAGTTAATAATAAAAAAGTTGAGGATTGGGTATAAGCAAAATGAACCTCTCTAAATCACTCTACACAAAAGGCATCCAATGCCCCAAAGCACTTTGGCTTAAAAAGTACAAGCCAAGTGTTTTAACACCACCAGATGAACAAGCACAGGCTATATTTGAAACTGGAAATATAGTAGGTGACTTAGCTTGCAAGCTTTTCCCTGATGGAAAAGAAGTGCCATACACTACAAATTATGATGAGATGATATTTACTACAAAAGACTGGATAGAAGAGGGTGTATCAAATATCTATGAAGCTACTTTTAGCTATGAGGGCATACTTATCATGGTAGATATTTTAAAAGTAGAAGATGATGGTGTATCTATCTATGAGGTTAAAAGTTCTACTGAAGTAAAAGATATATATCTTCATGATGTATCTATTCAGTATTATGTTTTACAAAACTTAGGCTTTAACATTAAAAGTGCGAGTGTAGTACATATAAACAACGAGTATGTAAGAGGTGAGTCTTTAGAGTTAGACAAGCTTTTTAAGATAGTTGATGTCACAAGTGAAGTGCAAAGTTTACAGTCAAATATCCCAAGTATATTAAAAGAGTTTGAAACTTATCTTGAAGATAAAGTAAATGAACCAGATATAGATATAGGAAAACATTGTAACAAACCTTATGAGTGTGATGATAAAAACTATTGTTGGAAAGTACAAAGAGAGATACCTGAGTACTCTATCTTTAATATTTTCAATCTAGGAAGTAAAAAGCAAGTTGAACTGTACAATCAAGGTATCATAGATATAGAAGATATCCCAGATGGTTTTGATATGACTGCAAATC
>JBATTX010000137.1:0-2154 GCA_049670825.1 Arcobacteraceae bacterium
CTATCAAATGAAGCGTATCATAATGAGAACGATGAAGATTCATATATCGTACATGATGTATATAATTTAATTGAACACAAAATTTACAATCCACATCCAGAACAAAAAAAAATCAAACGAACTCCAACAAGTTATTTTGAGGGCAAAGGTGGAGTCTTGGATTATATTTTTGCTTCAAAAGAGTTTGATAAAAATAAGAACTGTGCAATAGGAAAGATTAAAGCTTATGAGATACATGATAAACATTTTTTCAACAACCCTCACGGTTCACTTCAAACAAGTGATCATGCTCAAGTAGTATGCGAAATAGAGTTCTATTAAAATGTAAAAATCGTGTAACTAAATCTCTATATTAATAAGTTATTCAAATAGTTTTACTAGAATACTACAATTTAAAAAATGACAACATAAGGTATGAAATGAATCAAAGTAAACGTATAGATACAAATATGATATTTATCTTTTTTTTAGTAGCAAGTTCAGCAACTCTAGGAAGTCTATTTTTTAGTGAGATTATGAAGTTTGTTCCTTGTTCGATGTGTTGGTATCAACGAATATTTATGTATCCATTGGTATTGATATTTTTAATCAATCTACTCTATCCAGATGATAAGGTATTTAAATATGCAATATCTTTAGTTGTAGTTGGATTAGTTCTTTCAATCTATCACAATCTATTGATGTGGGATATTATTCCAGAGTCGATAGTGCCTTGTGTAAGTGGTGTGCCTTGTTCTACTGAATATATCAATTGGTTTGGTTTTGTTACTATTCCATTTTTATCTTTAGTAGCATATTCTATGTTATTTATATTATTAATTTTAGGGAAAAAAAATGAAAAATAAAAAAATAGTTCTATTATCGATTGTATTACTCATCGTAGGTTTTGTTGTAGCATCACAAGTATATCAAAAAAGTATTGATAAAAAAACAGCCCAACTTGCTTTAAATAATACAGGTGCACCATTTGTAAGAGACCATTCTCCAGCTTTTGGTGAAAATAAAAATCACGTTATCATCACCGAGTTTTTAGACCCTGAGTGTGAATCTTGTCGAGCATTTCACCCAATCATCAAAGAGGTTTTCAATGACTATAAAGAGGAAACAAAATTAGTAATTAGATACTTAGACAATCATCCTAATTCAAAATTTGCAATCCAACTTTTAGAAGCAGCAAGAATTCAAGGGAAATACAACGAAGCACTCAATATAATGTTTAAGTACCAACCACAATGGGCAGATCACCTTAATCCAAAACCAGAACTGCTATGGAACTTTTTAGCTGAAGCTAACTTGAATATGGCAAAATTAAAAGAGGACTACAACAGCACTGATGTTAAAAAAATGTTAAGTATCGATAGAATGGACGCAGGAACATTAGGTATCCAAGCTACTCCATCATTTTTTGTAAATGGAAAATATTTACGAGAATTAAGCCACAAAGCACTCTTAGATTTAGTAGAGTCTGAAATTTACAAATAGGAACATAAATGAAGATTAAAATTGTATATTCAATCCTTTTAGCGCTTTTTTTTATAGGATGTGACTCAAAACCACAACAAGCGCAAGAGGTAAAAAGTGAAAATATCAACTATCGAGAAACAGCCAAAAAAATTGTATCATATACTCTTACAACAACTAAAGGTGAGAAAATAGACCTAGAACTCACTGATGGTGTACTATCATCAAAACAATTCAAAAACAAAATGGTACTCGTAAATTTTTGGGCACCTTGGTGTAAACCATGTGTAAAAGAGATGCCCTCTTTTGTAGACTTACAAGAAAAATACAAAGATGATTTTGTGATTTTAGGTGTAGCATATGACACAAAAACTACACCTGAAAATCTTGCAATTTTTATGGAAAAGTTTAAGATGAATTTTCCAGTAACTGTTGGTGAGGAAAATTTTAGATTGGCAAGAGATTTTGATGATGTAAAAATGATTCCAGAATCATTTTTTTACAGCAAAGAGGGACTTTTTATCAAAAAATTTGTTGGAGAAATTAGTCACAAAGTACTAGAAGAATATATTACACAAGGGAAATAGATGGAGTTAAGTACATGGTTATTGTATATTAGTGTTATTAGTTTACTTATATTTAGTCCAGGACCATCAGCTTTGCTATGTGTTTCAGATGGATTAAAATATGGCA
>JBATTX010000138.1:0-1548 GCA_049670825.1 Arcobacteraceae bacterium
CAGATTTACTTCCACATTTTGTTTATGATATAGAAGCTGAAAAAGCAACTGCTAGAAAACTCAAACCAAATGTAGATATTTTAGAAGTAAGTACAAAAGATGTAGAGAGTCTAAAAAAAGTTGCTAATTGGATCAAATTTAAAATGGAGATGCGATAATGTGTTTATCGATTCCTTCTAAAGTAACAAAAATCGACAAAGAAACAAACATGGCAACAGTTGATACTATGGGAGTATCAAGAGATGCGAGTTTAGATCTTATGGAAGAGGGTGATGTAAAAATAGGGGACTATGTTTTACTTCATATTGGATTTATTATGAATAAAATAGACAATGAAGATGCACTAGCCTCGTTAGAAACCTACAAAGAGATAATCGAAATCATGGATGAAGAGGATAGGCAAAAAGCGATACTTGAAGATGATGAGTGTCCAAACAGAGCTTTATAGATGGAACTAGAACTAAAAAATCTTTATGATGATTTCAGAGATGCCAAAACAATCAAAGCATACAAAAAAATCATCGAAGAGGATGCAAAAAAACTTCAAAAACCTATAAACATCATGGAGGTTTGTGGAGGTCATACACATACTATCATGAAATATGGTATTCCTCAACTGATGCCTAAAAATGTGAATTTTATCCATGGACCTGGTTGTCCAGTATGTGTGATGCCAAAAGAGCGAATAGATCATGCGTATGTTTTATCGATGCAAACAGATGTGATACTTGTAACTTTAGGTGATATGATAAAAGTACCTGGAAGTAATGGAAGCTTACAAGATGCACGAAGTAAAGGTGCTGATGTGCGGTTTGTCTACTCACCTTTAGATTGTATTAAAATTGCAAAAGAGAATCCAAGTAAAAAAATCATTTTTTTTGCTATTGGTTTTGAGACAACAACTCCTATGACAGCAGCTTTGATAAATACAGTTATTAAACAAGATATTAAAAATATATTTTTACATATCAATCATGTAACAGTACCAGAAGTGATGAAAGAGCTTATAGACAGTAGAGATGTACATGTAGATAGTTATAACAATAAAATTGATGCATTTTTAGGACCTTCACATGTAAGTGTGATAAGTGGAAGTAAAATATATGAAGAGTTTCCAAGAGATTATAATCGTCCAGTAGTCGTTGCTGGTTTTGAACCTGTTGATGTGATGCAATCTATCTCTATGATAATTAAACAGTTTATAGAAAATCGTTGTGAGCTAGAGATAGAATATGATAGATTAGTAAGTTACGATGGGAACAAAAAAGCGCAAGAACTCATAGAGAAATATTTTGAAAAAACAGACCTTTTTAAATGGAGAGGTTTAGGAAATATTCCAAAAAGTGGACTTAAACTTAAAGAAGAGTATAAAAAGTATGATGCAGAAGTTATCTACAAAGATATTTTACCAATCCAAGAGATAGAAGATCACAAACTTTGTATTTGTGGAGATATCTTAAGAGGGATGGCAAAACCAATGGAGTGTACAATCTTTGGAACAGCGTGTAAACCTACCACACCTATTGGAAGTTGTATGGTAAGTAGCGA
>JBATTX010000139.1:0-1670 GCA_049670825.1 Arcobacteraceae bacterium
CAGCAGTTACTTGGCATGTTTATGCAATAGTAATTTTAGTTTTAATAATGATTAACAATTTAGCAAATGTTTTAAAAGTAGAAGATTATTTTACATTAGTAAAAAGATTAAAGCTAATGACACCAATATATCACTCAATGAATGCAGTCGTTGCATACACAGGTGGTATCACAGCAGCGTATTCACGTGATTTAAGTATCACAGTTTTATTGATGCTTGCAACAACAATTTTTATTATGGTTTTCGAGATTCATAGATATAAAAAGATGAGGGTAATAAAAGTAGCAGAAGTAGAGAAACAACAAGAGTTTAGAGTTTTTGCAAAAAAGATTTATATGATGGAGATTAGTGCTGTTGTATTTACTTATGTAATATCAAAAATATTCTAATACTATCATGCAATTTACATATCATAAACAATCAGGTGAAAATACAATAGAGATAGAAGCGGAGCTTCATAAATATCTTTTTAAAGTAAGACGACATAATATTGAAGATGAATTATATTTTAGAAATTTAGAAGATAATAATATCTATAGTTATAAAGTAGAATCAATCGATCGTAGAAAAACAACTCTTACTTTACAAGGCAGTGAGGAAAAGATAATTGAGCCAAAAAAAGAGCTTCATATTGGTTGGTGCAAAATTGATCCAAAATCTGTTGAAAAAGTGATTGCGAGTTTAAATGAACTTGGGGTTACAAAAATTACGTTTATTAATTGTGAATATTCACAAGGTAAATATAGTATCAACTGTGAAAAACTAGAAAAGCTTTTGATTAACTCAAGTCAACAATCAGGACGAAGTAGCATTATAAAACTTGAAGAGTGTGATAGTCTTTCTTTATTTTTAGAACAAAATCCAGAGAGTTATATGTTTAATTTTTCAAAAAATTTAATTGATGATAAAAAAGATGATATCAATACGATAGTAATAGGTTGCGAAGGTGGTTTTTCAAAAAATGAGATTCAAAAGTTTGATGAAGAAAAAATTGTTGGAATCGATTCGAATTTAATTTTAAGAAGTGAGACAGGGGTTGTTACAATAGCTTCAAAAATAGCAGTTTAACTTACAAAACAAAAAGAGAGTGTTATCTCTTTACTGTTTGCAATCCTTTATCTATCCATCCATAGTTTATGCCACCATCTAATTCATATACATGTTCATAACGTAATTGCTTAGCTAAAAAATTACCTACGGTTTTTGTTCTATTTGCATGAGCACACACTAAGATAAATTTTTGCTCTTTATTTTTTACAATTTTGATAAATTGTTCCATCCATCTATTTATATCATATTGTCCTTGTGAATCAAAAAAAGTAAGTAAATGACTTTTCTCTATCACTCCATAATAGTTCCATTCATCTTCTCGTCTTATATCTATAAGTACTGTACCTTTTTTTATCTCTTCTTGTACCTCTTTTGTACTTAACGTTTTAAAATCTGCAAACATTGTATTTCCTAATAATAAAATGAAAAAAATAAATTTATACATATTTTTCCTTTATTGGTTTGTATTGTATTATTACTATAATTCTTTAAAAATTATATCCTATATAGTGTTTTTATTCAATATCAACTATTTTAGAGAAAATAATTTAATCATTAATTAAAATAATCGTGCTATATTGTATATTGTTAAACAATACTAATTAAGCTGAAGTAGTAAA
>JBATTX010000140.1:0-1598 GCA_049670825.1 Arcobacteraceae bacterium
CCAGAACCATTTTCTAATGAATTAGCTTTAGACTTAGGAAGTTTTGTTGGTTTTTGTGGTGCTTGACCTGGTACAACGGTAGTAAACTGTCCTGCTGGTACTTCTACAAATCCTTCTGGAGTTGAAACTACAATTTTCCCTGTTGTACATGCTATACTATCAGGAGCTCCTGGAGTAACAGTACCTAAAAATACTGTCCCTCTAATACCAATTGAAGCACTTTTGGTTTTTAATTTAAATTTATTAGGATTAATTTTCCCTATTCGTCCTGTGATAGATTTGAAAATACCTTTTGCCATTTTGAATGATGCTTTTGTTTTTTTAGGTTGTTTTTCATCAAAAAAATACTCTTCAACATTAAAAACAGAATCTTTTCCTAGAGAGATAATTGTTTTGTCATTAAATTGAAGTTGAATTCTGGCATTACTTGCTGTTTTTATTTGATCCTTTTCTTCTATTAAAAATCCTAAAGAAACAGGTAAATTTTTTGTATCTCTTGTAATAGTAACGTCACCATTAACAGCTGTAACTTTACCAATATTAGCAAAGAGATTTGTAGCTAATAATAATAAGGTAAATAGTAATATTTTCATCTGGAGCTCCTTTTAGAAAATTATGGTGTAATTTAGATTTACACTTTGTTTTTTGTATGAGTACGAATTTATGTTTGATTTGTTCTCTACGTTGTTGTATTCGAGTGTTAAAATATTTTTTTTATCTATAGGATGTGTTATTTTACTTGAAACAGTTATTTTGTTATCATTTCTAAGTGGTAAATTTGTGGTTTGTTTTATGTAATGATTAATCTCTTGTTGATATCCTATATTAAAACTTAGTTCTGGAATAATCTCTTTATCAAAAGAGATTTTGTATTTATTTGTTGATTTATCAACGTCTGTTCTACTTCCTTGTGTTTTCATTTCTGATATATACGAACTAGTTAAATTAATCTTATCTTTTTTATTATCTAATGTTTTTGTATAATTAAGAGTAAATTCATTTATTTTAGAATTTTTGTCTTTATTATCTATATCGAAAAATTTTTTATTTTTAAATATAAAATCAAAAGCTAACATATTTTGTGTATTTATTTTATATTTTAAATTATTAGTGATACCATAAATATTAAGCATTTGTGTTCCTGCTACCCAAATATGGTCATATGTCATAGATATAGTATTTTTAGTTTTTGTACTTGATACACCAAGTCCAGTGGATAATGAGATAAGTTGGATATTGCTATCTTTATATTTACTTTGCTCTTGCATATATCCAATAGCTGTCGTTTCCCATGTAAGTTTGTTATTTTGCTTATTTGGAACTATTAGATTCCCTACTAAAATTGCATGAAAATTTGTATCTTCTTTTTTAGTAGTGTCATTATCTAATAACAAAGAACCATATGCTGTTTTGTCAAGATGAGTATTGTTTTCAACATTATCATCCCAACCAAATCCTACTATTGCAATTTTATTAAGAACATAGTTTTTCTCTTTTGACTCAATAACTTGTATCATTTTTTCAATATTTTTTCTTACATTTTGAGGTATGGGCATTAATAATACAGCTTCAAACTCTTTTTTTGCATCTTTGTATGA
>JBATTX010000141.1:0-22599 GCA_049670825.1 Arcobacteraceae bacterium
CACGAAAAAGATTTTTTTATGAGAAATGATCTGAAATATAAAGATAAATTTCTTAAAGTTGTAGAAGAACTTGAAAAAAGTGATGTATTGCTTTCAAAAAATTTACAAGATTTAGGGATAAAGAGTAATTTAATAAAAGAATTTAGAATTTTAATCAAAAATTATTCAAATACTTTTTTAAAAATTGTAGAAAATCAACAGCAAATAGGACTTAATCCTAAAGATGGTAAATATGGAAGCTTAAGAGATTCTGTACATAAAGTTCAAGATTTTGCAAAAAAATCTAAGAATCACGCTTTGCTAGCAGATGTGTATGATCTTAGAAAACAAGAAAAAGATTTTATGCTTAGAAGAGATTTAAAATATGTAGAAAAATTTACAAAAAAGATTGATAAACTTCTAGGCACGATTGATGATACTAATAATCTTAATGATTTGAAAAATTATAAAAAAGATTTTCTTAGTTTAGTTCAACTTGAAGTAGAAAAAGGATTGTCAAGTAAATTAGGACTTACCGGTAAGATGAGAAATATCGTTCATAAAACAAATGAAACTCACCAAAAATTAACGAACAATTTAAATGAAGAAATTGATGCAAAGAGTAGTTCTTTAAGAACATTTTCTATAGTTTTAATAGTTGTATTTATGATAGTTATTACTTTATTGACAATTATGATAGCAAAAAACATTATAACAAATCTTCAAATTTTTCAAGAAGGTTTGCTAAACTTTTTTAAATACCTAAATAGAGAAACTGAAGATGCACATCATATTAATATTAACTCAAATGATGAGATAGGTATTATGGTAAAAGTTGTAAATGAAAATATCGCAAAAACAAAAAAAGGTGTTGATGAAGATAGACAAGTGATAAATGACACAATTACAGTATTAAGTGAATTTGAACAAGGAGATTTATGTCAAAGAGTAAATACACAAAGTAATAATCCAGCTCTTCAAGAGTTAACTAAATTGTTAAATCAAATGGGTTCAACAGTAGAAACAAATATTGATAATGTGTTAGATGTCCTTGAACAATATTCAAATAGTAACTATCTCAATAAAGTAAAAACAGCTGGTATAAAAGAACATCTTCTTAAACTAGCTAACGGTGTAAATACACTTGGTGATGCAATAACAATTATGCTAGTTGAAAATAAATCAAATGGATTATCTTTAGATAAAAGTTCTGATATATTACTTAAAAATGTAAATATCCTAAATCAAAACTCAAATGAAGCAGCCGCAGCATTAGAAGAAACAGCTGCAGCAATAGAAGAGATTACAAGTAACATTTCTCATAATACTGCAAATATTGTACAAATGTCTAAACTAGCTTCGAATGTTACAGAATCTGCTTCACAAGGAGAATCTTTAGCAAATCAAACTACAAAAGCTATGAATGAGATTGATGCTGAAGTAAATGCAATAAATGAAGCAATAACAGTAATAGATCAAATAGCATTCCAAACAAATATTCTGTCTTTAAATGCAGCAGTAGAAGCAGCAACAGCAGGAGAAGCAGGGAAAGGATTTGCAGTAGTAGCACAAGAGGTAAGAAACCTAGCATCAAGAAGTGCAGATGCAGCAAATGAGATAAAAGCATTAGTTCAAAATGCAACTACAAAAGCAAATGATGGAAAGAAAATTGCAGATGAGATGATAAGTGGATATTCTGTACTTAATGAAAATATCTCTAAAACAATTGAATTAATCAAAGATGTAGAGTTCGGTTCTAAAGAGCAACTTACGGGAATTGAGCAAATTAATGATGCAGTGAATTCATTAGATCAAAAAACACAACAAAATGCTATGATAGCAAGTCAAACTCACGATGTAGCACTAGAGACAGATACTATTGCTAAATTAGTTGTAAGTGATGCAGATTCAAAGAACTTTATTGGTAAAGATAATGTAAAAGTGAAAATGATTACAAAAGTAAAACCATTAGTTACAAATGAAACTATAAAATCTAAACCTGCAGCAAAAGCACAGATAATACCTAGTAACGTAGATATATCAAAAGATGATGAATGGGCAAGCTTTTAATAGCTTACCGATGAATAAAATAATTCAGAAGGAAAAAAATGAATATTTTAGTTATTGATAAAGAAAATGTAATTATTAATACATTTAACTTTATTAAACAGATGGAATCTACTTGGAATATCTTAGTGTATGATGGTAAGGTTAATACGTATAATCATGATATACACTTTGTTGTTGTCGATTTTTCAACACAAAGTAATAAAGATATTTTAGATGATATTATACAGATAAATCCAAAACAAAAAACTATTACAGTAAGTGAAAATTTAGTTTGTAGTGATACCGATGGTTGCAATCATTGTGTTGTAAATTATGATCGACGAAGAATTTTAAAGCCAATTGATGCAAAATTATTATATGAAACAATAAAATTTTTTGATGAGGAAGAGTGTAATTATTCAAGAACAAATTCTTTTCAAAATATTGACGACATATTACCAAATGTGTTAAAACGATTTTTAACATATAGTTATAATGAAACAACTCAAATATTAAAACCGAAAACTCATATCAGTCAAATACATATCACAAGAGATATGCTTGAAATTATTGAAATCTTGAAAAAACATCATATACAATATACTTTAGTCGATGATACTGAAATCAAAATAAAGTAGAATCAAGCTAATTTATTTGGTATTGCTCTTATTAATACCTTGATTAAAGTTTTTTCTAAAAAAGTATATAGCAATAAAAAAAGTAAAAATTTCACTAAAAGGCAAAGCTATATATACACCAATTATGCCAAAATAATAAGACAATACAGTTACACATATAATAGGAAAAAATAAACTTCTAGCTATGGAGATACTAGCAGATGCCAAGGGTTGATGAATGGAAGTAAGATAAGATGTAATAAGAATATTTATTCCTACAAATAAAAATGCAACCCAAGTATATTTTAAAAAATCAATTGTAATATTTTTTGTTTGAGTATTATTGTTATCTAAAAAGATATTTACTAATGACTCGGGATTGATTAGTACAAAAATTATCAAAATTGAAGAAAATCCAATAATAGTCATAAATCCTAGTTTTAAAAATGTTTTAATTCTTTTAAAATTTTTTGCACCATAATGTTTAGCGATAATTGGTTGTAGTCCATCACTTATTGCGAAGCTTATCATTATGCTTGTCATAATAAAGTATGTCACAATAGTATATGCTGCAACACCTTGTGCACCTAAATATTTAATCATCATAAAATTAAATATTAGCACTGTAATACCAGCAGAAGATTCATTGATAAATTCAGATGCACCATTTTTTAGGGCAGTGAAAATAATTTTAAAGCTACCTTTTGGTTTTACAAATTTTAATGTTGCTTTTTTTGAAAAAAAATGAGGGATTAAAACAAATATTAACATAGAAAATGAGATTCCAGTAGCCCATGCAGCACCTGCTAATCCATAATCAAGTTTGACAATAAATATATAATCAAGAATAATATTAACTAATGATGTTGATATGAGTGCTAAAAATGATAAGTTCGGATTTTCATCAGCTCTTACAAAATAATCTATAACAATCCCAACCATAATAAATGGTAAAAACATAACAATAATAGATAGATATATATACGCACTATTTTTAAGTTCATTATCCAAATGTAAAAGATAAAAAATATTATCAATATTTACATACACAATGATACAAGAGAGTATACTAAAAAGAGTAACAGATATCATTGCTTTTGAAAATATATTTAAAGCTTCCTCTTTTTTTCCTTCACCTAAGTATTTGGAAACCATCACACTATTACCAACTGCAAACATAAGTCCCACACCAAAAAGAACAGAAAAGATTGGATATGTAATATTTACAGATGCTAAACCAATTGTACCGACATAATTTCCTACAAAATATCCATCCACTATACTTGCAGATGAAATAGCTAATAATCCAAGAATAGAGGGGATGATATATTTTAAAAATATTTTATATGGTTTTTCTTCAAACATAGGTGTTGTTAATCTTTCGTTTAATTTATTTTTGTCATTACTTTATTTTTTCCACTCTCTTTTGCTTCATAGAGGGCTTTATCCGCATATTGAATAAGTTCTTTAGAGCTTTGTATAGTTTTGTTAAGAGTACTTATTCCAATACTAATTGTGATATTTATTCCTGTAAAATCTGTATGCGAAACTATTTTTCTAATACGATTTGCTATTTTTGATGCTTCTTTGATTGATGTTTCTGGCATAACAATTGAAAATTCTTCTCCACCGTAACGTGCCGCAAAGTCCATCGCTCTTATATTATTGTTGAAAATTGCTCCTAAAGTTGTGAGTACTTCATCTCCTTTTTGATGCCCATACGTATCATTTACTTTTTTAAAATCATCTATATCTATCATTAAAAATGATAATTTATTTTTTTTACGTTTCGTCTCATTTACAGCTTTATCTAAAAATACTTCAAAAATTTCTCGTAAATAAAGTTGTGTTAAATCATCAATGGTAGAGTTTTCTGTGATAAAGGCACTTTTTTCCTCTTCTATAATGATTGGAGCATCCATAACATTTTCAATATTTGAAAGGTAATCAGCAGTTGCTACAACAATTCCTACATCTCTTTTTAGAAGCTTATTGAGTTTTTTATTATGTTTTTTTATATTTACAAAAAGTCTTTTTGCTTCTTTCTCTTCATATGTTTCATGTGTAATTACTTGTAATATAGTAGAATAAAAATTAGGTTTGTGTGATTTTTTTGCTAATTTAAATTCTTCTTTATTTGATAATAATATATTTATATATTCTATATTTAAAGAGTTGTTATCTATGTCTATTAAGTCGTTCATTTGTTCTACTCTCATGGTAATCCTTTTTGAGTTATCATTAACTAAATCATATTTTTATCTGTTAACGTTTTTTGTAAAATTTTTAAAGATTCTTTATAACCTTTATTAATAAGTTCTTTTATTTGTTTTGTATTAATACTGTTAAATTTTTCAAGATTTGGTTCCAATACTAAATTTGCTTCATTTAGCCGTAATGATGTTGCTTGATTAGAAAGAAACTCAAAACTATTAAATAACACCTCTATAGCATTTTTTGGTCTAGTGTAAGAGTGTTTAGAGTTCAAATCAACAGCAATAATATACTCAGCTTCAAACTCTTGGGCTACTGAAATAGGTACATTTTCTACTATTCCACCATCTACTAATAATTTACCTTGTATCTCTACTGGTATAAAAACTCCAGGTACACAGCTACTTGCCATAACGGCTTTTTGTAAGTTCCCTTTTTTTAAGATAACCTTTTCCCCTTTTGAAATGTCAGTTGCAACGACTCCAAAGGGTATTATAAGATCTTTAAATTTTTTGCTGTTAGTTTCTTTTGTAATTAAGTTACCAATTTTTTCATTGGAGAGCAATCCTAATTTACAAATAGAAAGGTTATAAAAATCTTTCCATTTTATGTGTAAAGCTATCTCTTCTATTTGTTGGGCAGATTTTCCAGCTGCATACAATGCCCCAATAATAGAACCTATACTTGTTCCTGCTATAAAATCTATTTTTATATTTAACTCTTCTACCGCTTTTAATACTCCTATATGGTAAGCTCCAAGAACTCCCCCTCCACCTAAACAAAGTGCTATTTTCTTATTAGAATTTTTTTTAGTTTTCATAGTCTCCCTATATTTGAGTTCTTTTAATAAATATAACAGAATTAAATAAACAAATGCTTATTTTTTACAAATAATTTGTAAAATAATTATGAATAATTTGTAAAATAAATTCACTATTTATGTTTTATATACAAATAGCATCTAAAAGAATATCAGAAACCATCTGCGATGAGTAGTTTAATATTCTATTTTTATCTTTACCTAAATCAACTAAAATTTCATTTCCTATGTTTGACATCTGAAAACTAAAATAGCTTGTGATGGTTCCTATGATAAATGAATGAACTATTGATATATCTATATTTTTATATTTCTCTTTGAGTGGAAGTTGTTTAATGATTTGATTTAAGATATCCATATCTTTTTTTAGTTCATGATCCATCACATCATTTTGTAGATTTTGTCCTACATTTGCCATTTCTCTTAATATTATAGCGATTATTTCAGGTGTTTCTTTAAACTCTTGTATTATTAAATCAATAAGCGCTCTAAATTTTTCTTTCGGAGCCATAGTTGAAGCGATGAGTTCATACTCTTTTTCTCTATTTTTTTGCATAAGTGAGATTATCACTTCTTGATAAAGAGTTTGTTTATCTTTGAAGTGATAATAGATAGTTGCTTTATTTATCTCTAGTTTTTTTGCAAGATTATTCATACTAACACCATCATAACCTAAGAGTGAGAATTCTTCTGTAGAGATCTTGAGTATTTTAGCTTTTGTCATTGTTACCCTTCTTTTATTTAACTTAACGGTTGGTTAGAAAAAGTATAGTATAAACTTATTGTCATTATCCTTTAAATATAAAACTTTCCATTGAAATATTGTAGTGTGTAAATTCACTATTAACGGATGTTGCTTGGTGATTTTTACTAGCTCCTGCAGCTATAAGAAGTGGCAAAAAGTGCTCAATAGTTGGATGATTTTCTTTAAAGTATAAAATATTTTTAAAATCTAAAAGTTTTTTCATATCACCATTTTTTACAATCTCTACAATTTCATCATTAAAATGTTGTGCATAAGGTGCAATAGATTGTGAGTGAAACTGTGCTTGGTAAAGATTATGTGTAAGTGCACCACTTGAGATGATGAGAGCTTCATCTTTAAGTCCTTGTAACGTTTTTCCTAATTCAAAAAGTAAAGTAGGGCTATATGACATCGGTACACTTATTTGTATCACTGGAATTTGAATAGTTGGAGTTATTAATGCTAAGGCACTCCACACTCCATGATCGAAACTATCTCTATAGGGTGATATTGATGGATTAAAATCATCTAACGCATCTAACACTTTGAGTGTATAGTTATTGTCACTTTTGATATCGTATTGGTATTCAAATAAAGCTTGCTCAAATCCCGAAAAATCATACATTAGTTTATTTGTTTCAGGGTTTATGACCTCCAAACTGTGGGTTGTCCAATGAGCAGAAAATGCAATAATATATTTTGCACTCTGAACTAAATGTGAGAGTTTATGTAAGTTATCTTTTGTTTGTGATTCATAGAGTATCGTATTTGGCGCTCCATGTGAGATAAATAGTGTCGGATGGTTCATACTGTACCTTATTGTGATTTGTAAAGTTTTCTAAGAAGTGTAAAAAGTGTATCTATCTCATTTTCATCTAATGCTTCAAAATAATTTTCAAAGTTTTTTGCATGAGTAGGAAAAAGTTTTTCGATTACATCACTACCTTTTTGTGTAATGCTGAGTATTGATGCTCTCATATCTTTTGGATTTGGAATTGAGAGTATATATCCATCTCTTTTAAGGTTTTTTACTACTACTGTTATATTACCTGGGGTACTAGAGGTGAGTTTTGTAATAGAGCCAATACTTAAATCTCCTCTATGATAGAGTACTTCTAATACTTGAAATTGATTCATTGTTAAATCATGTGTTTTGATATAGTTTGTTTCTTTGGTTCTAATTGTATTGTATGCTCTATAAAGTTGCATCCATGTTTTCATAGATTTATCAGCAATGTTTCCATATGTTTTAGTGCTTGTTATTTTCATATAAATCCCCTTGTATGAAATTATACTACTAATTAGTAGTAAAGTCAATCAATTTTAGAAAAAAACTCAATAAATATAAACTAACCGTTCGGTTAATAATATCCTAATTGAAAAAGTATTATTATATCAATACAAATAAAATGCTATGACACATACTAAATAGTGTATCATAGTAAAAAATTAAAAGGATACACAATGAAAAAAATTATCATAGGTAGTTTATTTTGTATGGTAAGTTTGATTGCAGATTCTATATATGCTACATTTGATGTCGTAGCTTTAAAAAGTGCGAATGTTGCTTTTACAAGCGGCGGAACTGTAGATAAAATAAATGTCAATATAGGAAGTGTTGTAAAACAAAATGAAGAGTTGGCAAAAGTAAATAACGACGATGTTGAAGCGATGCTTGATGTGTATCAGACATCTCTTACGTATGCAAAAAAAGATTATGATAGACAAGTAAAACTGAAAAATATAATAGATAGAGCAAAATTCGATAGCTATGAAAATATATATAGAAGTGCGCAAGCTCAGGTAAAATATCAAAAAGCATTATTGGCAAAAACTGTATTAAAGGCTCCATTTGATGCGTTAGTTATCTCAAAAGAGATTGAAGTAGGTGATGTAGTAAGTGCACAACAACCAAAGACGGCATTTACACTTCAAAGTATACACAAAAGAAAGTTGATACTACAGTTTGATCAAAAGTATCATAATGTAGTAAAAGTAGGTGATAGTTATAGTTATAAGTTAGATGGTGATACAAACGATTACACTGGAACTATTTCTAAAGTATATCCTTATGCAAATACACAAACAAGAAAAATCAAAGCTGAGGTTTTGGTTGATGATATGGTTGTTGGATTATTTGGTGATGGATATATCACAACAAAAGAGTAAAAAATGTATAAATTTGCTATAAATAGACCCATCACAACATTGATGGGTGTTTTGACATTTATTGTATTTGGATTGATGTCGTATAAAACTATGCCAATCAATCTTTTCCCAAATGTTGATTTTCCAGTTGTAACTATCCAAACCCAATACAACGGTGCAGATGCAAGTACAGTTGAAACAAAAGTAACTGACAAGATTGAAGAGGTGGTAAGTGGAATCGATGGGATTGATAAACTTATGTCTACAAGTTATGAGGGATTGAGTGTTGTAACGATTCAATTTGAACTTTTCAAAGATTTAAACGTAGCTACAAATGATGTTCGAGATAAAATTGGGACACTTATTTTACCTGATGAAACAGAGAAACCATCAGTAAAAAAACTTGGTGCAAGTGGAGCTGTTATTAGTTTGTTTGTTGCAACGAAAAAAAATGACACAACTGCTTTGATGAGGTTAGCAGATGAAAAACTCAAACCAAAACTTCAAAGAATCCAAGGGGTAGGGGAAGTAAATATTATAGGATTTCAAGAAAGAGAGATACGAATCTATCTGAATCCTTTTTTACTAAATAAATATAATATTACAGCTTCTGAGCTACAAAATATCATCTCAAACCAAAATATCTCTCAAGGAGTAGGAAAGCTTATAAACAATGAAAAAGAGATCATTGTAAAAGTAAAAGCAGATGCATTAAATGTAGAACAACTACAAAATATACTTGTTAAACCAGGTTTAAAACTACAAGATATAGCTAGAGTTGAAGATGGTTTGAGTGATACAAGTAGTTTTTCATCATTTAATGGAAACCAAGGAGTGATGCTAGAGGTGAAAAAAATATCTGGTGAAAATGTTTTAAATATCATCAATGAAGTCAAACAAATTATGCCAAGCCTACAGGAAATTGCAGGGGATAATTTTGAGTTACAACTTTTACAAGATCAAAGTGACAAAATTTTGGTAAACATAAATAATGTAACTTTTGACCTTATTTATGGTTCGATACTTGCTATTATCATTGTATTTTTCTTTTTACGAAACTTTACAGCAACCATTACTTCTGCTTTAGCGATACCTACTTCTATTATAGGTACTTTTGCTATTATTGATTGGATGGGTTATGACCTGAATCGATTAACACTTATTGGTCTTACATTGGCTATTGGTATTTTTATTGATGATGCTATTGTTGTTATTGAAAACATCACCAAAAAAATGGAAGAGGGAATGGCTCCGTTTAAAGCATCATTTGAAGGGATAAAAGAGGTTGCATTTTCTATTCTTGCTATCTCTTCTGTGTTACTTGCTGTTTTTATTCCTGTTGCTTTTATGGATGGAATTGTTGGGATGTTTTTTAACTCTTTTGCGATGACTGTTGCTGCTGGTATTGTGATATCATATTTTGTTGCTGTAATGTTTATACCTACGGTTGGAGCTAGAATTTTAAGTGCAAAACAAAGTAGATTTTATAATTTTACAGAGCCATTTTTCGTAGGCATAGATAAAGTATATATATCAATATTAAAACCTCTTATTCGATTTAAAACTATTACAATAATTGTGACAGTTGGTCTTTTGGTTGCTTCTACAAAACTCTCTGTTGGTATGGATTTTATGCCTATGGAAGATAATAGTGAGTTTCAAGTATTTATAAAAGCTCCAGTTGGAACAAATATTGAAAATATGAAACAAGATGTACAACCGCTTTTAGAAAAAATTGAACAAGACCCCGCAGTTGAGTATAGTGTTTTATCGATTGGATATAACAGTGCAAAAGAGATTCACAAAGCAAAAATATATGCAAAAATGAAACCAAAAGAGCAAAGAGTTGGTATATCTCAAGAAGATATGGTAATCAAATACACCAATGAGTTCAAAAACTATAAAAATATGGTAGTAACGGTTGAGGACTTGCCACCTTTTGATACTGGAAGTTCAAATGCTCCTATACAGATAGTTGTAACGGGTGATGACTTAAATGTATTAAACGAAACAACACAAAAAATTATGACTATGCTTTCCCATACAAAAGGTGTAGTAAATATAGATAGAGATTATGAATCTGGAAAACCAGAGATAAAAATCGACATTAAAAGACAAAATGCACAAAAATCAGGTGTGAGTGCTAGTGAGATAGCGGGAATTTTAGGAAGTGCATATTCAAGTACACAAGCTATCTCATTTTATGAAGAGCAAGGGCGTCAGTTTGATATTACGCTACGATTTGATGACAAGTATAGAAAAAGTATCGACGATATGAAAAAACTTCAGGTGCGAAGTACTAATGGCGATTTGGTATCTTTAGAAGGGATTGTTACCTTTGAAGAAACAAAAAGTACTGCATCAATCAATCGGTTTGATAGAGAGAGAAAAGTTCTTGTGACTGGTGGACTTTTCGGAGATAGTTTAGATAATGTTGTAAGTTCAATAGATAAAGAGATAACATCACTTTTACCAAAAGGGTACAACTATAGATATACTGGAGATGTTGAAAATATGGCAGATACAAATGCAGCATTTGGTGGAGCAGTTTTATTGGCTGTTATACTTATCTATTTAATTTTAGCTGCATTATATGAGTCATTGATTCAACCATTTATTATCATGGTTTCTATGCCATTGTCATTTACTGGTGTGATGGTTGCTTTGTATTTGACAGGAAATACTTTTAGTTTATTTGTAATGATTGGTATAATCTTACTTTTAGGTATGGTTGGGAAAAATGCGATTTTAGTAGTTGACTTTGCAAACAAAGCTGTAAAAGATGGAAAAAGTGTAGATGAAGCACTTTTAGAAGCTGGAGAAAAAAGATTAAGACCGATTTTGATGACTACATTTGCTATGATTGGAGCGATGGTTCCCCTAGCTTTTGGTACTGGTGCAGGAAGTGAATCAAATGCACCTATGGCATTGGCTATTATTGGAGGACTTGTTAGTTCTACAGTACTGACACTTTTAGTTGTACCAGCGATTTATAAGTTTATGTATCCTTTAGATCAACTTTTAAGAAAATTTTATGAGAAGGGAAGCGTGGATGATAAATAAAAGATATGAGTTTGTGTTGTTCGCATTTTTGATGGCACTATTTATGGCAGGCTTTATGAGTTTTATAGTTACGCTCATAAATGTAGGCTTTATAGATGGAATTTTTAGTATGTGGATAGAAGCATATTGGAAAGCTTTTTTAGTAGCATTTCCTACTATTATTGTAGTAGTTCCAAGAGTACGAAAAATAGTGAATATTTTAATAAAAAACTGAAAATATAAATAGCATTAGGATTTAAGAATATGGCAAAAGAAAATTTACTTATCGTTATATCTACAAATGATGTCGATAGCATTTTAAAGTTTCCACTTCTTTATGGAGGAGTATCACTTCCTCGTGGATACTGGCAAAGAGTACACATCATGTTTTGGGGTTCATCAATCATTTCAGCAAAAGAAAATCAACAAATAAAAGAAAAAATAAAACAGATGCAAAAAGATGGTGTAGAGTTTAGCTCATGTATTGTATGTGCTGAAGAGTATAATGTAGTAGAAGAGTTAGAAAATCTAGGAATCGTATGTAATCACACAGGCGAACTTCTCACAGAAGCACTTAAAGATGATAAATCTTGGGCTATAATGACGATATAGTTTTGTTACAATTGGTTTACTTTGTTATGATAGAATAATGTAAAGGATTTGTAAGTGATAAATATTATGATGATTGAAGATGATTTAGAGATAGCAGAGCTCTTAACAGAGTATTTAGCTCGTTATGATATTAAACTTACAAACTATGATTGTCCTGAGATAGGGATAAGCTCTTTGGATATTTACAAGTATGACCTTGTGATTTTAGATTTGTCATTACCTGGTATTGATGGGACAGAGGTGTGTAGACTTATACGCCAAAAATATAAAACTCCTATTATCATCTCTAGTGCAAGAAGTGATATAAAAGACAAAGCGATATGTTTTAATAATGGAGCAGATGATTATCTTCCCAAACCTTATGATAGCCATGAGTTGGTATTGCGTATTAATTCGCTTTTACGAAGAGAGTTTTTATATAAACAAAGTTTATCAAATGAAAAATCAAAACAATTTATACTAGTTGAAGAGAAACATGAGATACGAAAAGATAATAAAGTTCTTAATCTTACAAATGCAGAATATCACATTTTGGCATACTTGATTCGAAAAAGTGGCTTTGCAGTAAGTCGAGAAGAGATTCTTTTAAATGTGGAAGCTATAAAATATGAAAGTAGTTTTAAAAGTATCGATGTACTTATTAGTAGAATTAGAAGTAAAATAGAGATAAATCCTAAAAAACCAGAATTTATACAATCCTTGCGAGGAGTTGGTTATAAACTTATCAATGAATAAAAACTCAATCTTTTTTAAAATCACACTTTTTTTTATCGTGATGATATTGACTACACACGTTATTATATTTATGGGATATAGCATAAAAAAACAAGAGCAGATACAGATCTCTGTGATGAAATATATGAAAGTAATACATCGTGTTACAAAAAAAATACTTGATGAAAATAGACCTAGAGATTTTTCACCAAAAGAAAATGGTTTTTTACGTCCACCACCACCGCCAAGAGGAATGGCATCTTTTGATTTATTTTTTAATAATAGTGATTTCAATAAACAGCTCAAAATGTATGATTTAGAAATATCCACAGTTAGTTATGAAATCATACAAAGGGAAGGTTCCCTATTAGGTAAAGATGATGAGTGGAAATTGTATCAATATAAAGGTTTTAAATATTTTTATATAAAAGATCCTTTTCGTACAATTTTGTTAAAAGACACTATTAAAGAGCTTGAAAATACTGAGTATATAATCTATTTGACTATTTTACTAAATATAGTTTTTATCTCTTTTTATCTCTTTTTATTGAAAAAATTACAACCTTTAAGAAAATTAAAAAATGATATAGTGAAGTTTTCAAAAGGTGACCTAAATATAGATACTTCATGTAGTGGCAAAGATGAAATAAGTGAAGTTTCAAATGAATTTAACAATGCTATAAATGAGATAAAACTACTTACAAACTCCAGAAATCTTTTTTTGAGAAATATTATGCATGAACTAAAAACACCTATAACAAAAGGGCTACTCATTTCTAATATGTTAGATGAGAGTAAATTCAAAGTAAGTTTAAAAAGAGCTTTTTTTCGACTTGAATATTTACTGAATGAATTTGCAACAATTGAAAAATTTACATCCAAAAATACCAAAATTCAAATAGAAGAGTTTCGTATAATTGATATTATTGATCACTCTTTAGATATTTTATTAGCTGATATAGAAGCAATTGAACTCGAAGTTGTAGATAATATTTTAGTACAAGTCGATTTCGAACTTTTCGCACTTGCACTTAAAAATCTACTTGATAATGCAATTAAATATGGAAAATCAAAACCAAAAGTAGTGATTCGCCAAGATGCAATATATATTAAAAATATTGGAAAAGCATTACTTCATCCTATTCATGAATACAATAAACCTTTTAATAAAAAATATGAAAATAGTAATAGTGGATTGGGTTTAGGACTCTACATTGTCAATCACATTTTAAAAGCTCATAATTTAGAACTAAACTATATTCACAATGAGAATGAAAATATTTTTATGATCAAATTTCCTAAAACAATAAAATAGTTTTATTTGTTACCCTTTGTTTACTCTAAATTGATACTATTTTATTATACAAAATAAAAAAGGATAAGTTATGAGTATTTCAAGTACAAATTCAAGTAGTTCTATGCAACAAATGATGCAGCAGATGCAACAAACACAACGACCTTCACCACCAAGTTCGACTCAAATTGTTTCAGAAGTGATGGATGCAAGTGATGTAGATAAAAGTGGTTCTTTAAGTATAGAGGAGATAGGACTATCTCAAGAAGATTTTTCGAATTATGATAGCGACCAAAATGGTTTATTAAGTACTGATGAGTTAGAGACAAGTATCTCTTCAAAATTAGATGCAATGAAAAATCAAGAACTTACTCCACAAAGTTTTGCAAGCTTTTTATCTGATTTAGGGGTAGAAGTTCCAGCTCCACCTTCTGGAGGAAAAGGACCAAATGCAAGTCAAATGGCTTCAGATATTTTTAGTACAAAAGACAGTAATCAAGATGGGCTAATGAGTATAGATGAGTTAGGTATATCAAGCGAATTATTTACATCATTAGATACCGACCAAGATGGAAGTATTACTCAAGAGGAACTCGAAGAGAGTTTAACAACACTTTTCTCTAGTGTAGAAAATGGTGAAACATCAAAAGAGGAAGCTGGTGCTGTATTATCATCTCTGGGTGTAAAACCCCCACAAGGGGGAGGTGCTCCTGCTGGAGGTGGAGTGAGTTCTGATGAAGAGGAATATGATGAGGCAGATACAAATCAAGATGGTGTAGTTTCCGCTGCAGAACAAGCTGCATATGATGGAACAAGTAAAACTGAGATGCAAGAGTATGCTTTGAAATTAGTAAGTACATTATTGGATGCCTTAAAAACAGAAAACAATGACAATAGTGATTCAATGGAGTTGTCAAAATTTAAATCTATTATGTCTATGGTTAATAATCAAACACAAGATGCCTCAACTGCAAATAAGCTTAATAGTTATGTTTCAAATTTAGATTTAGGCTTGAAAACAGCATAACAAAAGGGATATTTATGACAAGATTTAGCTTAGGAAGTATATAATTAAAGTAAAATACTAAAGAGGAGCTGAATTGAGAAACTATATCGTTATTTTTATTTTATCGTTAAATTTTCTCAATGCAAATCCTCTGGCTTCATTATTAGAAGAGTATAAAGAGACAACTTCTAATTCTTTGCAGACAGTTGATGAAAAGTTAGGACATGTTTTAGTTTATTCACAAAAAGAACTTAAGCAAATGCAACACAATAAACTATCTGATGTGTTACAAGAGTTACCTCTTTTAAATCTTAATAGAAATAAATATGGGCTTACCTCTCCATCTTTAGCGGGAACCAAAACTACAGTAAGTGGTTTTTTTCGATTATACATAAATGACCATGAAGTAAGTTCCATTTATAGTCAATCGTTTGCTCTATCTTGGGGTGAATTACCTTTAGATTTTGTTGATCATATAGAGGTATATTACGGCGAAAGTTCATTTTCTCTTGGAAATGAAACGGGAATCTATTTTATTAGAGTGTATACAAAATCAGCACAAAAAGAGAATGCAACTCAATTAAAAACTTTATTATCTAACAATGGTAGTGTTGAACAAAGTGTTACTCACTCAGATGTATTCGAAAATGGTTGGGCTTATTTGCTTTTTTTAAATCAAAATAAACTCAACAATGACAACACTTATAATGGCGAAAAATTAAAAAATGACAGCAAAAATAGGTATTTATATCTAGATCTTAACAACGATACAACAAAAATAAATTTTGCATATACGGATCTTACAAAAGATAATTATATGGGATTATCAACTGATATTGTTCCAGATAGTGGCGAGATAAAATCAAAAAATTATTTTATTGATGTAAGTAAAACATTTTTAAGAGATAATTCATTGAAAATTGGTGGTTCGTATGATATTAACGAACGATATTATGATGAAAAAAATGCCAAAATTTGGTTGATACCTGAATTGAAGTTTGGACCAGGTTTAAATGCTAGTATTCCAAAAGAGTATAATGAGAATTTAAAATTTACAAAAACAACAGGGTATATCTCGAAAAATTTCAATGTAGCTCATAATAAACTCTTGACATCATTTCATATTAAAAATAAAAAACAAAAAGTGATCGATCGTACCATTGTTAATAATGGAAATCAAATAATTATAGACCAACCTTTTAACAATTTTAATGAAGAAACTATTTATTCATTTATACTTGAAGATGATTATAAAGTAAATGATAAGTTACTATTAATAGCAAATGCAAAATATGACAGATACAATAGAAATGAATACTTAGAAAATTCAAATGAAAAAATGCACAGAATTGGTGCAATTTATACACCATTTGAAAATTTTGGATTAAAATCATTTTATACAAAAACATATCTTCCACCATCATTTTATAATGTAGATTTTGCTTCATTTCAAAATAAAAATATGCGAACACAAAAATATAAAATATTTACAACAGAAGGTGTATTTACAACAGAAAAATCAAAATTTGGAATTACATACCACAATGTTAAAATAGATGATTTTATCTATTTTTCACCCGTTGGTTTTATCAATGTAGACCATAGAATCAAAAATAGAGGTTTGATTTTTGATTATAAATATAATATTTCTCAAAATAATGAGATAAAATTTAATTATTATATGACAAAAACAAGTGAAACTGCGAATAATGCAGAAAATGGCGGTTATGTAAAGTTTATGGGAAAATATTCAAAATTTGAATATTTTACTTCGGTTATTTATCGAAGTCAATATCAGTATACACCTACAACTTCTAATCATGTATTAGTACCCTCTAGTTATAATCTAAGTTTAGGTACAACATACAATTACACTAAAGATTTAAGTTTTAGTATTAAAGCTGAGAATTTATTAAATAAGTCAACACAGTCATTATTTTATAACCGTTCTACTACTACAAACTTCTCACTGGATGATTTTGATAGAACAATATACCTCTCTGCAAAGTGGGTATTTTGATGAAAGTTATAATTTTATTTTTTATGGTATTGTCTTTTTCATATTCAAATACATATACTTTTTTAGTCAATAAATATGATAAAGAAGTGGAACTAGAATCCAAAATTATAGAAAATATTGCAACTGCATCACTAAAAGAAAAAGTTATTCTTTTTATTCCTGAAATAACAGAAAATGAAAGAAAAATTTATAAAAAGTTATTTCGTTTAGGAAAAACGTGTGAAGAGTCAAATTTTATTTTTGTTAAAAAGAATATTGATAAAAATGTGATATGTCAAGATAAAAGAAAACTCTATTTTACAAATAATTATAAAAAACTACTATCAAATGGTGATTATTTTGGAGCTTTTTTTTGGAGTAAAAGTAGACCTAATATTGTTTTTATAAAAAATAGACTTCATCAAAATAATATATCACTACCAGATAGTTATAGTCAATTTATAGAAGATATTTAATGTCAAACTTAAAATTATTGTTCAGTTCCAAAGTAAAGATGATTTTATCTTTTATCGTTTCTTGTATCTTATTTTTTTTGTTGTATGAAACAATATATCTAGAGCAAAAAATTGAAGAAAATATGTTTGAAATATCAACATCTGACGTTTTATCTATTACTAGAAACAATGCAAAATCAATCAAAAAGTTATTAAAAAATAGTAATAATTATATTGATGATATAAAAAATGATTTAAGTTTACAAAAAAATATAGAAGATAAATTAAAGCTACTAATCACTAATAATATTAAGTATGCATATCTTTTATATAAAGACAAAAATAACACCTTTCGGTTTTTAGCAGATGCCTCCAATCCAAAAGAAAAAGCTTTAGTTAATCAAAAATTTGACGTAGAGAGTCAAGATTGGTTTGATCTGTATGTTGATAAAAAAGAACGACTCATAAAACATGAACTTCTGAAAACATTATCTATTAGTTTTATTGTTCCTATTAAAAATAATGATTCAGTTGAATTACTTCTAGTGATAGATTTTTCTTTAAATAAAGTGAAGAATATTAATAGTGTAATTAATCTCATGCAAAATGGAATTATTACTATTTTGTTGATATTAATTTTGTTTTTATCTGTCTTGGTATTTCAATTAATTAAGTACAACAAAGTAAAAAAATCTGCTTTTATTGATAAACTCACAAATGTTTATAATAGAAATTATTTACAAGAAAAACAAGATGAGATAGATTTATCACAATATATCTTGGCTGTTATAGATATTGATCATTTTAAAAAAATAAATGATACTTATGGACATAGTGTTGGTGATATTATTTTAAAAGAAACTGCTTCAATTATGCTAAATACTATTAGAGGTGTAAATGATGATATTATCATCAGATATGGTGGTGAAGAGTTTTTAGTTTTGATAAAAAAAACTGATGGTCATGGAAATAGAGTCAGTAATGTTTTTGAAAGAATTTTAAAAAATATTGAAAACTATAAATTTAGAATATCAGAAACAAAGTATGTCAATATAACTGTATCTATAGGTGTTAATTTAAATCCATCAAAATCACGCAATTTTACAGATGCGTTTAAAGTAGCAGATGCTGTTTTATATACGGCAAAAGAGAGTGGTAGAAATAATATTAAAACTGTAAAATAAACTGAACAATATACTGTATTTGAGATACTAACCATCAGCATAAGATTATAAAAATTTAGCTAAAATTCGATATAAATTACCCAACAACTAACCAAAGGAATCAATCGATGGATAAAGTCTTTCAGGCAATAACAAATATTGCAACAGTTATAGAAAACAATGTATTTACAAACTATGATCAATTTGTAGTAGCAGATAATTTAGCACAAACAAATGTAAATGTACAACAGTATTGTGACAATATCGCTAAAGAAGAATTGAAAAAAGTATCTCATATCAAAGCTTTAGTAACTCAAGATGATAAAAAAACAGAAATTTTAAATGAAGATGGAAGATATATTGTAAGTTTAATAGCGATTGACAATATCGATTTACTAGATTTAGGATTTTCAGTTGGAAGTATCTTTGGGGTATATGACAAAGAGATTGAAGGGCATAGTTTAGTTGCTGCTTGTTATGTAACTTATGGACCAACTTTTCAACTTGTATATGCAACACAAGAGCAAGGTGTTGAGTTTTATTCTTATGATGGTGAAAAATTTATAGATATCAAACCTTTTACTTTAGAAAATAAAGGAAAAATTAACTCAACAGATGGAGATGTTGCAACATTTGATGAAAAACATAAAGCGTTGATTCAAGGTTTATTTGATGAAGGGTACAGATTAAGATTGAGTAACTCTTTATCTTTAGATATGCACCAAATCTTATTTAAGAGAGGTGGATTATACTCTTCCCCAAAAACTACAAAAGATCCTGAGGGAACATTTGATTTAGTATTTGAAGCATACCCAATTGCTTATATTATAGAACTAGCTGGTGGTGAAGCAATTGATGGAGTAAAGAATATTTCAGATTTAAAAATTGATGGTGATATCTCTAAAAAAACACCTATTTATTTTGGATCAAAATATGAAATAGGAAAAGTTAAAGTTTCTTAATGACTAGTTATGATTATATCATCGTAGGTGCTGGTATATCGGGCTGTTGTACGGCTTATGAGATTGCAAAATATAGTGATAATATACTAATAGCAGATAAACTTACAAATAGTGCACTAGGAGCTTCTGGAGCTGCTGGTGCTTTTCTTTCTCCATTACTTGGAAAACCAAATCAATTTAAAGATTTAGTAACTAAATCTTTGATCTACTCTACAAACTTTTATAAACAAAATTTTCCTGATCTTATAAATTGTTGTGGAACAACACGAATCCCTCAAGATAGTGATGATGAAGAAAAATTCCAAAGTTACATCCCTTTTATGGATTTTGAATATGAAAAAGACAATGATGGATATTTTTTTAAAATAGGAAGTGTTGTAGATAGTTTTGCTATGTGTCAAGCGATGCTTGATAGTTGTAAAAAACAAGTAAAAACACAGTTTAATTTTGAGATAACAAAACTTAGCTATGAGGATGAAAACTGGATTGTAAATGATTCTATTAGAGCAAAAAATATTATTATTACTACAGGAAGCCAGATAGATCTTTTTGATGAGTTTTATTTGAAGATGAGAGCTGTTTGGGGAATGAGAATCGATATAAGCACTAGCTCATCTTTTGAGCATAATTATCACAAAGCGTGTTCTGTTTCAATTAGTAAAAAAATAGATGACAAACTCAATTTTGTATCAGTTGGTGCAACACATCATAGAGAAGAATCAGGTGTGGAAGATATTCAAAGTAATGTAGATAATCTTCTTACAAAAGCAAATGATATTGCTAAACTAGAAGATGTTACTGTGTTGAATCATTATAAAGGAGCAAGAGCTTGTAGTGTTGATTATTTTCCAATGGTAGGTGAAATTATTGATAGTAACAAAACACTAGAAGAGTTTCCTTATATGGTAAATGGTACTAATGTAGAAAATAGTAGGTTTACAAGATATAACAATGCCTATATGCTTACTGGTGTAGGGGGTAGGGGGTTTGTTTTAGCTCCATATTTAGCAAAACAATTAGTTGAAAATATTGTAAATAAGCAAATAATAGAATCATCTATTACTGTAGATAGATTATTTAAAAGAGAAGTAAAAAGGATAAAATAGATGAAAATTTGGTCAACTATCAAACTAATCATAATAAGTGTTGTAGCACTAGTAGCATTGACATATTTAACTGTTGATGCACCAGTAAAGATAGAAAAGAAAGAGATCAATTTAGTTGATTTACCAAAAGTAGTTGAACTCATTGGATATGACGATCAGGAGTTTAATACATCAAGCATTATTAAAAAAGACACTTTATTATTTGTGGGAAATCATGAATCTATAGTGTTAGCTGATGATTTAGAAAAGATGTTAGGTTTAGATGTTGGAAAGTTCGTAATTGTATCAAATGTTTCTGATGCACCTTGGTTTATAAAAAGATGGCAAGCTCATACAAAAAATACAAAACTTAAAGGTGAAAAAAATATCCCTTGGATATATGATAGAGATGGAAAAGTAAGAAACTTTTTACAAGTACCTACATCAGATTCATTAAAATATTTTATCTATAAAGTAAATAGTAATGGTGTTGTAAATCGTGTTTATATTGGAAAAGTTAAAGTTGGAACAATTGATGGCAAAATGAGTGAAGAAGAGATAAAAGCAAATTTATCTGAAGCAATTAAAGAGATCAAAAAAAATTAGAAGATTTTATCTTCTAATTTAGACTATTCTTCTAACATTCTATCTTGCATTTTCTCAATAGCTTTTTCTAAAAATCTAGTTTCTAGTCCAAAAGCTTTTGCTTTTTCGATACCTTCTTGGGCAAATTTTTCTGCAAGTGGATCTGTTACATTACAAATTGTAGTGATTACATTTAAAATTTGTGCTTCTTTTTTATATTTTTCTGGACAATTGTCGATATCATGAACATGCGCAATTGTTTCTACTAAGCTTTCACTTAAGTTCCAGTGTTTAAATATAGAAGAAGTTACTTGTGTAGAACAAGCACCAAAATATTCTTTTTCAATTTCTGAAATGTCATGTGGGTTTTGCTTAATTTTATTGTGAAACTCATCAGCAATACCTTTTTCTGTAGAAACTCCAGCTAGTACAAATCTACCTGTTTCTGCTAAGAATGCTGGCAACAATAACTCTTCTTTTAGTAAGTTATCTGTTTTCCCTATCCATTCTTTTAAAAGGTTAGATGACATATTTGATAATCTCATAAAACCATCTGCTGTCATAGCATAAGCTCTAAGGTCAGTATCAAAAGCATTTTTAATAGCACTACCAAATGCAATAGATAGAGTAAAATTAACACCTAAAAGGTGAATTGCTCTTCCTGGATTTTCGACTTTATTATTAAATCCAAACATTGCAGAGTTTGAAACTTTTAATAAAGTAGCTATGATTAAAGGATCTTGTTCTAGTATTTTTAATAAAACATCTAGATCTTTATTTGAAGATTTTTTAAATTCTTCTAGGTCAATTATCGTTTTAGGTAATGGTGGCAAAGAATCTATTTTTTTTAATAATATATCATTCATTAAGTGTCCTACTTGTTATTTTTACAATTATATCATATTAAATCTATAATTAATTTGATAAACTGACTATTTTTTTTAAAATAATTAAATTTACGATAATCTATCTTTATAGCTTTGATAATCATAGTTGCGTACTGTTACAATCTCGCCATTTTTTCTTTTTATAGCAATAGATGGAAGATTTATCCCATTAAACGTTGTTGTTTTTACCATTGTGTAGTGAATCATATCTTCTAATATAATT
>JBATTX010000142.1:0-7583 GCA_049670825.1 Arcobacteraceae bacterium
ATCAACTGCTTCACCAGCAACAAGTACATCTAGTTTTTTTAGATTTCCTGGTCTAAATCCAGTGATCTCATAATCAAAAGATGCATACCCTTTTGTAGTAGATTTTAATTTATCATAAAAATCCATAACGATTTCATTCATAGGAATATCATATTCTAAAAGAACTCTTTTATTGATATAGTCCATTTTCTTTTGAATCCCTCTTCTATTGTTTAGAAGTGTGATTACATTTCCTAAAAACTCATCAGGTACTAACACTGTAGCTTTTACATATGGTTCATAAATTGTTTCAATATGATTTACAGGTGGTAATTCATAAGGATTTTGTATCATCAGTTCTTCGCCACTTGTAGTGAGAACTTTGTATACAACTGTTGGAGCTGTTGCGATTAAGTCAAGATTAAATTCTCGCTCAAGTCTCTCTTTGATAACTTCCATATGAAGCATCCCTAAGAAACCAGTTCTAAATCCACTACCAAGAGCTGCTGAACTTTCTGGTTCAAAGCTAATAGAGCTATCGTTTAGTTTTAATCTTTCAAGAGCATCTCTTAAATCTTCAAACTTATCAGTATCGATTGGATAGATACCTGCAAATACGAATGGTTTAGCTGGTTCAAAGCCATCAATAACCTCTGCTGTTGGATTTTTTGCATCTGTCATAGTATCACCTACAACAATACTCTCTGTTGTTTTCAATCCTAAAATAACGATACCAATCTCACCTGTTTTAATCTCTTCAGTTTTTTGTCTTTTTAATGGATGAGGATACATAAGGTCAAGAACTTTATGTTCAACTTTTGTATTCATCATTTTAAGAAGCTGACCTTTTTTAATACTTCCATCATATACTCTTACAAGGGCAAGTGCTCCTAGATAGTTATCAAACCAAGAGTCATAAATCAATGCTTTTGTTGGTGCATTTTCATCACCATTTGGTGCCGGAATACTATCAACAATATTATCAATCAAATCTTTTACACCAAAACCAGTTTTAGCAGAGATAAGATTATGGTCTGTACAATCAAGTCCTATAGCCTCTTCTGTTTCTTCTAAAACTCGTAAAGGGTCAGCTGATGGTAAATCGATTTTATTTACTACTGGCATAAGAGTAAGGTCATTTTCCATTGCAATATATACATTGGCTATAGTTTGAGCCTCAACACCTTGTGTAGCATCTATAATAAGTAAAGCACCTTCTGAAGAAGCTAAACTACGACTTACTTCATAAGAAAAATCGACATGGCCCGGAGTATCAATTAGATTTAATATATAGTGTTGTCCATCCTTAATATAATCAAGTCGTACAGACTGTGCTTTAATAGTGATTCCACGTTCTTTTTCAATATCCATAGTATCCATAACTTGTGCAGACATATCTCTATCGGCAACACTTCCACACTCTTGTATAATTCTATCAGCTAGTGTACTTTTTCCATGATCTATATGAGCTATAATACTAAAGTTTCTTATTTTACTTTGCAATTTCTTTTATCCTAATACGTTAAATAATATTTGTTCTTTATTGTAATAGTGTAGCCAAATATAGCTTAAAATCGAAATTTGGCTATATTATATAACCTTATGATTTAAATAATTAAACTAAATCTTAATTTAAAATAAATAAAAAAATAATATTTTTTTTAAAATCATTTATGACACCATTCTGATACTTCATTATGTTATAATTAGGCATTTAGACAAAAACATAAGGATTCCAAGATGGGAAAAAATAATATTAAAAACAAAGTAGTATTACTTGTACTTATAGGTTTTGTTTTGTCATTTTCAATTTTAGGGTATTTAAATACCTCAAATGAATTTGAATCAGAACACAAACTTGTAAAAGAAAAAAATGTAGATTTAGTATCACAAACTTCAAGTTCTATTGATAGTTATTTACAGTCAAAAATCACAATTGTAGAAACTGTTAGAAACGAACTACAAAAAATCGATATTAACAACCAGAATGATGTTTTATTATCAAAACTACGATTAGGTAGAGATTCAGGTGACTTCGCTGATTTGTATTTAGGATATGAAAAAGATGGTTCGCTTATATTATCTACAGGTGATATTTATGATATGGCAACAAAAAAATATGATGCAAGAAAAAGACCATGGTATATCAAAGCTATCAAAGCTAACAAATCTGCTATTTCTGAACCATATAGAGATATTACTACAGGGAAGTTAATTATTTCTATTGTTACACCTCTAGTTATAAATGAAAAGGTTGTGGGTGTTGTAGGTTCAGATATTTTTCTAGATACTGTTGTAGATACAATTTTAAATTTAAAAATACATGAGTCAGGTTTTGCATATTTAGTTGATAAAGATAGTAAAATTTTAATTCACAAACAAAAAGAGTTACTAAACAAAGAGAGTTTATTGTTCAAATCTATGAAAAGTAAAGAAGATATAAACTTTGAAATCGTAAATCTTGATGGTGTTGATAAAATTATGACTTATGGAAAAGTGAAACTAGCAGATTGGTATTTAGTTATTGAATTAGACAATGATGCTGTATTTGAGGAACTTTATGTAAATGTTTATAAAAGTATTATTCTTTATCTTATTTTACTTGTAATTTTTAATGGTATTTTATATCTTTCATTAACTAAAATGTTACGACCACTTCAAACATTGCAAAATGGTTTTAACGAATTTTTCAAATACCTAAAAGGTGAAACTACAACAGTTCAACCGCTTGACATTCAAACAAATGATGAGTTTGGTAAAATGGCAACTATTATTAATCAAGAGATTGAAATAGTGGCTCTAAATATTGATAATGACAAGAAAGTTATTAACAACGTAAAAGATGTTGTTAATAGAATCAAAGCTGGACATTTAGATAAACTTGTAACTGTAGAAACAAATAATCAATCATTGAATGAATTAAAAAATATTTTAAATGAGATGATTGCAGAGATTAGTAAAAATGTACATACTGATATCAATGAACTTAGAGAACTTTTAGAACTATATACACAATCAGATTTTACCAAGTCGATACAAAACCCAAAAGGGGATATTGCACGTGGATTAAACAATCTTTCTGCAACAATAAATGGTATGTTACATGAAAGCAAAGCTACTGGATTAACTTTAGAGCAAAATTCAACAAAACTTTCATCTAACGTTGATATATTAAATCACTCTTCTGTAACAACAGCAGCAGCACTTGAAGAAACAGCAGCAGCACTTGAAGAGATAACAGCTAGTGTTGTAAACAATACAGAAAAAGTTTCTAGAATGTCTAAATATTCAAATGAATTATCATCATCTATTACAAAAGGTGAAGAGCTAGCTAACTCTACAGTTGTATCTATGAACGAAATTAACGAACAAACAAATGCGATTGCTGAAGCGATTACAATTATTGATCAAATTGCATTCCAAACAAATATTTTATCTTTAAATGCTGCTGTTGAAGCTGCTACTGCTGGTGAAGCAGGAAAAGGTTTTGCTGTTGTTGCTCAAGAGGTAAGAAACCTTGCTTCAAGATCTGCAGAAGCTGCAAATGAGATTAAAACTCTTGTTGAAAATGCTGCGACTAAAGCTAATGGTGGTAAAAAAATTGCGGATGAGATGATTGATGGATATAAACAATTAAATTCAAACATCGTACAAACAATGACAATTATTCAAGATATATCAGAAACATCTAGTGAACAAAGAACTAGCATTGAGCAGATTAATGATGTTGTAAATAACTTAGATAAACAAACACAACAAAATGCATCAGTTGCAAATGAAACACAAACTATTGCAGTTGAAACATCAACAATTGCGAAAAAGATTTTGGATGATGTAAATAGTAAAAAGTTTATAGATTAAGAAGAGATTCTTAATCTATATGTTATAAAATCAAACAGTTAAACAGAAAATTACTTTTCTATTCTAGCTGTTACTCTTCTATTTTTAGCTTTGTTTTCTGCTGTATCATTTGCTACTATTGGTTTTGTTTCACCATAACCAATTGCTTCAATTCTACTAGCATCAACTCCCATAGAGATAAGTTGATTTTTTGCACTTTGTGCTCTTCTTTGTGAAAGTTGTAAATTATATTTATCATTTCCTACAGAATCTGTGTGAGCTTCTACAATAACTTTTGCAGTTGGAATATCTTTTAAATATTTAGCATACTTATCAAATTTAGTAATATCAGAATTTTTAATCTTGTCACTATTTGTTTCAAAAACAATTCCTAAATCAGCAGGTACGGCCAAAACTTCACAACCATCCGCATCAACAGCAACACCAGCACTTGTAGTAGGACACTTATCTAAAGAATCAACAACACCATCTTTGTCACTATCTAAAACAACTGGTTCTACTACTTTAGGCTCAACTATTTCTTCTTTAACTTCCGCTTGTTTTACAGCTTTTTGTCCAAATGGAATCCCAAGACCTAAAGTATAAACAATACTTCTATCACCATCAAATTTAAACTGATGTCTTGCATCAAGTTTCAATGATAAATTATTTGAGAAAGTATATCCTGCACCTACACCATAATTTGCATATGTACCAGAATCATTATTGAACTGTTCATCACTAATTTTTTCATAACCCAAACCAGCTAATGCGTATAATTTGAAACCATCATTTAGCTTATATTCTTTAACACCATTAAAAAATATTTGTGTTAATTTTGTATCCATTGAACTATTTTCATAATCTGTATTGCCTGATTGTAAAAGTCCAAGTTCTAATTTATCAAATTTACAGTCATCATCCATAATTCTAGAAACAGAGATCCCTGCAACGGCATGATTATCTAAATTTCCATGATCTTTCGTATCTACATACCCTATAATTGGTGTAACTTCATAGTTATAGTCAGCACCTACTAGAAGTGATGCTGCTAAAACTGATGATACTATTATTTTTTTCATTTTTATCCTATTTTAGTTTATATAAATATACTTTGAATTGACTCATTAGTATAGATTCTTTTGATTGCCATTGCTGTTATTTCAGATGAAGTTAAAACAGAAATTTTATCATGTGGTGCTTTTGGAGGGATTGTATCAGTGATAACCAATTCATCTAAAGCACTATTTGTAATTCTTTCATAAGCAGGTCCACTTAAAACTCCATGCGTACAACATGCCATAACACTTGTTGCACCTTTTGATTTTAACACATCAGCAGCTTTTGTTAAAGTACCAGCAGTATCAACCATATCATCAAGTATGATTACATCTTTACCTTCAACTTCACCAATGATATTCATCACTTCAGATTCGTTTGCTTTTTCTCTTTTTTTATCAACAATAACTAAATCATATCCTAATTTTTCAGCATAACTTCTAGCTCGTGCTACACCACCTACATCTGGAGAAGCAATGATTGGATTTGGTAAGTTTTTCTCTTTAATGTAATCAACGAATAAACTAGCTCCAATTAAATGATCAACTGGAATATTAAAGAAACCTTGAATTTGTGCAGCGTGTAAATCAATAGAGATAACTCTTTGTACTCCAGCAGTTTCAAGCATATCTGCAACAAGTTTTGCTGAGATTGGAACTCTAGGAGCTGCTTTTCTATCTTGTCTTGCATATCCAAAATATGGAATAACTGCATTGATAGTTCCTGCACTACTTCTTTTTAAAGCATCCACAATAATTAATAACTCCATTAAGTTATCATTTGCAGGTGCACATGTAGGTTGAATGATGAATACATCTTTCCCTCTTACAGATTCAGCAATATTAACATTAATCTCACCATCACTAAATCTTTTTACTTCTACTTCAGCTAACTCTTTTCCTAAAGAAGCAGCAACTTTTTGTGCAAAATCTGGATTTGCTGTTCCAGCTACAAGTATATAATCGTTCATCACATTACCCTTTTAAATATATAGTACTGCGATTATAGCTAAATCTCTCTTTAATTCTCAAATCGCAAAAGACTATATATAATATAAGCTTTTTTTAGCTAAAATTAGAGAAAATTATCAAATATGGAGTTCATTTATATGAAATTTAACGCAACAAAAACAAACGAAGCAAACGCAGTAATCACTGCAACAGTAGAAGCAGCAGCAATTGAAACAAACTTAAACAAATTAGCTAAAGAAGCTGCAAAGTCTATGGATGTTCAAGGTTTTAGAAAAGGTAAAGTACCTGTAGCTGTAGTAAAAAGCAGATATGCTGATAAACTTACTCAAGATGCAGAAGGTGAAGCAATTAGAGATATATTAAGTGCATCATTAAAAGAATTAAATATTAATAATACAGATTTAATTGGTGAACCAGCTATTACTAAATTTGACAAACAAGAAAATGGTGATATTGAAATTGAGATTGAATTATCTTGTAGACCAAATATTGATTTAGGTGATTACAAAGCATTATTACCTGAAATTAATGCTACTGAAATTTCAGAAGAAGAATTAGAAGAAAGATTAAATAAAATGGCAGCGCAAGGTGCTCCATTAGAAAAAATCAAAAGAAAAAGAATGGTTAAAGAGGGAGACTTCGCAGTAATTGACTTCGAAGGATTTAAAGATGGTGTTGCGTTTGATGGTGGGAAAGCTGAAGGTCATACTTTAGAAATCGGTTCAGGTTCATTTATTCCAGGATTTGAAGATCAAGTTATTGGTATGAAATATGAAGAAGAAAAAGAGATTACTGTAACATTCCCAGAACAATACCAATCAGCAGATTTAGCTGGTAAAGAAGTTGTATTTAAAGTTAAATTACATGAAATTCAAGAAAAAGTAGCTCCTGAAATCAATGATGAATTTGCACAAAAAGTATTAGGAAATGAAGAAAACCCTACAGTTGATTTATTAAAAGAAAAACTTAAAGAACAAATGGAATTAGAAGCAAATTCTAAATACTACAATGAAGATTTAAAACCTGTATATATTGAAACTTTAGTAGAAAAAATTGCTTTTGATGTACCAACATCAGTTTTAGAGCAAGAGATCAGTCAAGTTCTTAACAACCAAGTAAGATCTATGAGTGAAGAAGAATTAAATGAATTAAAAGAGAACCAAGCTAAAATCGAAGAGATGAGAGAAGCAGCTAAACCAGAAGCTATGAAAAGTGTTAAAGCTACATTTATCATCGATGCATTAGCAAAAGCTGAAAATGTTACTGTTCAAGATCAAGAAGTAACTCAAACTTTATACTACGAAGCAATGATGCAAGGTCAAGATGGTCAAGCTCTAATCAAACAATATGAAGAAGCAGGTTACTTACCAGCAATCAAAATGTCAATGATTGAGCAAAAAGTTATCACTAAATTATTAGACGAAAAAGCAGGAAAATAATGTCATATATACCAGTAGTTGTTGAACAAACAGGAAGAGGAGAGAGAAGTTACGACATCTACTCTCGTCTTTTAAAAGATAGAATTATTATGCTAAGTGGTGAAGTAAACGATCAAGTAGCTTCAACAGTAGTAGCTCAGCTTTTATTTTTAGAAGCAGAAGATCCTGAAAAAGATATATATTTATATATAAACTCTCCAGGTGGAGTTGTAACTGCTGGTATGAGTATGTTTGATACTATGAACTATATCAAACCTGATATTTGTACTATTTGTATTGGTCAAGCTGCTTCTAT
>JBATTX010000143.1:0-1837 GCA_049670825.1 Arcobacteraceae bacterium
TCATCTTTATATTCATCTACAATATCAAACTCATCATCAAGTTCAATGTCACAAATTTGCGTTCTTCTACTCATAGTCTTTCCAGATTGTGTCTTCATCAAGATTCGGTCTATTTTGTAATACTTCAAATGGTTTATATCGTTCTTTATATCCCATACTAAAATGATCTTTTATCCAATATCCTAAATATAAATATGGAATATTATTTTGCTTAGCAATACTTAGTTGTGCTAAAATTGAAAATTGCCCAATTGATAGATGTTCATAATCGTGGTCATAGTAACAGTAAACAGCAGACATACCACTATCTAACATATCACAAAGTGCAACACCAATTAGTTTATTATCTCGAAAATAAAGTATCTCTTTTCCATAATTATGTGCACCATTTACATAAGAATTATTGTACTCTTGCACATCAATAATATTTTCATTCCAATCTTTTTTTTGTGACATATGTGAGTGATATTTGTTAAACAAGTCAATATGTTCATAGGTTACAGTTGGTTTTTGAACATACACTTCTGTCTCTTTATTCTTACTAAAAACTCGTTTTTGATTTTTAGAAAAAGAAAATTTATTCACATCGATTCGTATCGTTTGACACTCATTACAATCTTTACATTCAGGAACAAAATGCATATTACCAAAACGTCTCCAACCACGTTCTAGCATCAGTTTTTGTTCTTCTGAAGAACAATTATCCATATACTTATATCGAATATCACATAATTTATCATCAAAATAAGAGCATTGTTTATCCTCTTCAAAAAACTCTAATGTTTGTGACTTTCTAAACATTATTTACCTAAACAAAACTCACCGAACATCACATCTAACATCTGTGTATGTTCATATGGTCTTGTAATATTTGACATATGAGTTAAAGCCTCATTTATATGATGAGCAAAAAATTCTAATTCACCTGTGCTTAATGGCATTGAAGATTCTTTAATGTTCTTAAGTGTTGATTGTACTTCATTTACTTGTTGTTGAGAGATAAGTGTCACATCATCTCCACTTGTATTTTGATTGAGTATCACTTCTACTTTGTTGATCAACTCTTTAATGTTGTCTTTTGCATTTAAAGAGATAAAATCATTGGATATATTTGTTGTATCAAGTTTTTTCTCTAAATCAGATTTATTTACTACACACAATTTTTCTTTTGAAGTATTCTCCAAGAGTTTCACAATTTGTGCATCTTCTTCATCGAACATTCTACTTCCATCAAAAAGTGCAATTATAATATCAGCTTCATTGATAGCTTCAATCGATTTTTCAATTCCTATTTTTTCTATCTCATCGCTTGCTTCTCGAATACCAGCAGTATCGACTATTTTGATAATATGTGAGCCAATTTTTACACTCTCTTCAATCGTATCTCTAGTAGTTCCCGCAATGTTACTTACAATTGCTCTGTTAAAATTGAGTAATTTGTTTAATAAACTCGATTTTCCAACATTTGGTTTTCCCACAATTGCAACTTTAAAACCATCTATTAAGCCTTCTCGACGCTTACTTGCATCGAGTGTATTTTCAAGTTTTACAGTTATATTATCTAATTTTGTTTGAATCTGCTCATAGATATCACTTGGTAAGTCTTCTTCTGCATAATCAATGTTCACCTCAGTATATGCAAGCATAAAAAGCAAATCTTTTCTAATCTCTTCGACAAAATCTTTAAGCTCACCTTTTAGTTGTCTTGCTAAAAGTTTAACAGCATCTTCACTTCTAGCTTCAATCATTTTACTAATAGCTTGTGCTTGTGATAAATCTATTTTACCATTTAAAAATGCTCTCTTTGAAAACTCACCTGGATTTGCAGCACGAGCAC
>JBATTX010000144.1:0-7895 GCA_049670825.1 Arcobacteraceae bacterium
ACATCATTTCATGAAGAGTTTATCAATCAACCAGAGCTTAAAACACAGATTTTAAGAGATAAATCAAACATCTATGATCGTTTTGAGATAAATAAGTTTTTTACACTCACAAACTATCCATATTATGGGGAAGAGATATCAAGTGTACGAAAAATATATGATGATGTACGATGGAATACATTTTGTAGTATCTCAATGAATGGGATTGTAAAAAGTTATGATGAAAAAGCTTTAGAGGCAACTTTACATAGTACAAATGATATCTCTAATATTGTTCTTATGACACTTGATAAAAACTATAAATTATCGACTAAAAAAGTAGAAATAGTATCAAATAAAGTAGTAGTACCCTCAGGTATTTTAGGTTTTTGTTTGGTGTCAAATGGAAATTATCTTGGTTCATATTTTACAGCTGAACCACTTGATATAGAAACAATCTTTTCAAGTGTAGAGATTCTTAAATTTTTACGAATCGCTTATTATCCATTTGCAGAGTATTTCAACGAAGCACCATATAATGTAAACAGAGCCCAACAAGAAAAAGCAAGAAACGACAAGAAAAAAGCAAAAAGACTTTTAAGAGTATGTATCAAAAATGATCCAAATATTTTTCTTAAAGCTTTTTTAGATGATGAATTTATTCTTGATGAGAATACTTTCAATTTAAACTTTAAACACTCAACTGCTATTGTGGAGCAAATACTTTTTGCTATAGAGTTTGATGAAGAGGAATCTGTAAAGATGATACATGAGATTATCTTAAATAGATGGCAAGAAAAAATGGTAAGTTTACCGATGTTTTTAATATATCTATTAAATCAAGTGAAAAAAGAAAGATACTTTGAGTTGTTTTTAGATGAATTATCACAAAATATCACCACTCCTGATGATGTAGATGAAGACTTTATAAACAGAATGATAAAAGCACTTTTAAGTAACCATAAAATAGAAAGATATGAAAAGATAAATATCAAAACCATTACACAGCTAGAAAACAAAGATTTCTATATCAAAAAATCGTTAGAAAAAATTATAGAGATAGCTAATACTCCAGTTGAAGAAGAGATTGAAGAGGAAGTAGAGTAGTAAAAAAGAGCTACTTAAATGTAATTTTTAAGTAACTCTTTCTCCTCTTTTATCGAGAGATATCGCCATTTACTTAGCTCGATATTGAGTTGTAAACTGCCAATGCTTATTCTGTTGAGACTCAATACTTTTAAAGGTGTTCCAAATTTTGGATCTTTTAAGGCTCCAAATAAACGGCGAATATGACGATTTTTTCCCTCTTCTAGTTCTATTTTGAGTTTTGTTTTTGCTCCACCAGTTCCAATTTTTTGCGCTTTTGCTTTCAAAATACCATGAATACTATCCACCCCTTTTAAAGCTTGGGCAATATGCTCATCAGTTACATGACCTCTAACCCATATTTCGTATATTTTTTTACAATTACCAGGTTTTGTTAAATTATTTCCAATCTTACCATCTTGTGTAAAAAGTAAAAGTCCTTTTGACTCTAAATCAAGACGACCTATTGGCATCCAACCATCACTAAAAACCCAAGTAGGTAAAAGGTCATAAACAGTCTTCCTATTTTTTTCATCAGAGCGTGTAACTATATAGCCTTTTGGTTTATTAAGTGCTAATAGTTTTGTCGAGTCGAGGTCTAAGGTATTCATTGAACCTATCCTTGGTTGTAAGAGTATTATAAAATATTAAAAAAAATATAAATGGTGGAAAATATATAATGGAATGTCGAAGTCTAATGACGAAATAGAATATCGGGGCTTTGCCCCATTAAAGCTAAGTTTGGCTTAAATTATTAAATAATTTAAACCGTCTTTTCAAAGCTCAGTGTAAATACAACACCAGTTTGGGTATTTTTGACTTTTAAATCTCCATCAAAACTGCGAGTTATGATAAGTTTTGAAAGATAGAGCCCTATTCCAGTACCCTCTTTTTTTGTTGAGAAGTATGGTTCAAATATTTTATTGATATCTCGTTTATCTATTTGTTTTCCGTTATTTGCTATAGAGATGATGATCTCTGCATCATTTGCATCTACAAGCACTAAGATACGAGGAGATTCGATATCTTTTAAAGCATCTGAAGCATTTGATAAAATAGCTAAAATCACTTGTGAAAGTTCATTTTTAATCCCATCTATGAGTGTGTTTTCATTGATTTTGTATTGTATATCTAAGGTGATCTCTCTTTTTTTTAGTTCAGCACTTAACACTATGATACTATTATCTATGGCTTCTTTGATAGAGAATTGTTCTTTTTGTTTTGATGGCGTATAAAACTCTTTGAAATTATCGATTGTTGTAGATAAAAATTGGAGTTGTTGGTCTACTTGAGTTACTTTTTTTGTAAAATACTGCTCATCGAGTTTTTTGTTTTCAAACCGTTTTTTGATGTTGATAAGTATATATGAGATGTTGTTTAGAGGTTGTCTAAATTGATGTGTTATGTTCGCTATCATCTCACCACTTTGTGCCATTTTTGATTGTTGTAAAAGCATATCTTCATAGTTTTTTGTTTGTTGTTTTAAACTTCCATATTTATAGGATATAGAGAGTGTAAACAAAATAGCTTCGATACCAAAGGCTAACAATACAATATCTATGTAGTGTTGGTTTATATATATCTGTTTGAAGTTAAAAACAAATAATATAAAACAAAGTAACGACCACCCTATTACATACACAATCGTAGGTTTAAAACCATCTTTTATGTTAAAAATCACCGATAAAAAGAGTATTGCGTAGATGATGGTATAAGGTAAATACTCAAAAAGTACATAGTGATAAAAAGCGGTTAAAATAACAATATTGAGTAAAATAGTATTAATTACAAGCTCTTTTTTACTCTTGATTTGAGGAAAAAAATCCCCTTCATAAAATGACAACGCAAATACAACAGCACTAAAACTAGCAAGGACTAAAAAAATATCTTGCAAAATAGCAAGATCATAAAAGAGTTTACTATATAAAAAGATAAATCCCAAAGAAAAAATTTGCATAAAACAGTAACTAATGTATTGTAACTCTTTTGAAGTGATATATCGTATAAAAGTATAGATAATAGCCATGAGTAACACCCCAAAAGTGATACCATAGGCTAAAGTTGTTGTTAAATCATAGTGCAATTTTGTATCCAGTACCTGAAAGATTGGTTATGGTATCTGTTGGAAGTTTTGATTTTAGATTTTTAATCAAAGTTTTTAAAGCATCTTTTGTCATCACTGAATCTATCCACACAACATGCTCAATCTCTTGGTAGGTTACAAATCGTGTTTTGTTTTTTAAAAGAAGTGTTAATAGATCCAACTCTTTTGTTCGTAGTTTGATTATTTTTCCATCTGTTACTAAAGTTTTATTGTAAGAATCAAAAACAGTATTTGAAGATATTTGGATTATATTAGATGAGTTTTCATCTATGTTTTCAATGCAAATTTGTAGTGCTTCTTCTAGGTTTTTTTCATTGATTGGTTTGATTAAGTACTTCACTAATTGTAGTTCAATTGCAGCAAGCAAATATTCCTTATCACTAAAGGCTGTAGTAATTATTACTTTGGTATTCTTATTTATTTCTCGAATTTTTCTCACAAATTCAAGACCATTCATCTTTGGCATCTCAATATCTGTGATAACAATATCTGGCTTATGCTTATCAAATATAGCTAAACCTTCAAGTCCATTTGAGGCTTCGTAGATATGTTCAAAATAGTTTTCTAAATACTCTATTCCATTTTCTCTTGCAATCTCATCATCTTCTACATAGAGTATTTTTATATTGCGTTGATATGTTAGAGAATTCACTTGAACTATTTCCTTATTTTTATTGATAAAATCATATTCCTAATAATATCATTTAGTTCGTTAAGAAGAGAGAAAATATTTTTACTTAATGTTAAAGTTAGATTAAATTGATACTGAAATGATACTTTTAAATAAAATTTTAATTTTTTTAAACATTCATTAATAATTAGTGTCATAGAATAAGCCTCATTATAAAAAGGAGACTAATGAAGCCACTAACTTCAAAGCCTAAAATGATCTCAAATAGAAGGCTTGTTTTTAAAATAACATTTTTTATTTTGATTGCAAGTATTGTATTTATCTTATTATCGTCTATACTTATCAAACGTGAAGCACTTGACCATTTAGCAGAAGATGATGCGTTAAAAACAAGTGAGCTGATTTTTGAAACAATGAACACCCGAATGCAAGAGGGATGGGCAAAAGATGATCTGAATAAAATTATTAAAAGACTAGAGTTTATACGAAAAGATTTAAAAGTTAGCTCTTATAGAAGCACTAAAGTTGAAGAGATTTTAGGAGTACACGAATCTGACAAAAAAATAGTAGCCAATGACCCTCTTATTCAAAAAGCTATGCAGGGTGAAAAACAGTTTCAGATACAAGAGGATGGTTCTATTCGATACCTTTACCCTATGAAAGTATCAAATGAGTGTATAACTTGTCACTACAACACTAAAGTTGGTGATGTAAATGGGGTACTTGATATCTCTTATCCACCTAGTGAGATTAAAATTTCATTAGACTCTATGACTTATTATTTTGTGATATTTTTTATTATCACTATATTGATATTTTTTTATATCTTCTTTTTTATTATAGATATTAAGATGGTAAAACCAATTGTAAAACTTACAAAAAAAATCTCTGAAGTATCAAATGCAAAAGATTTTAATCAAGAAGTATCTTTAAAAACAAATATTACAGAGATAAAACTTTTACAAATCAGTTTTAATAAACTATTAAAAACTATCAATAAATATTATGATCAACTTCTACATAATATCTACTTTAATGAGTTAACATCATTGCCAAATGTAGTAAAACTAGAACAAGACCTAGAGAAGAAAAAAACAAACAGTTTGATGATTATTAATATTGATGATTTTAAAACGATTAACTATTTTTATGGTACGAAAGTTGGTGATGAGATTATTAAAATATTAGCAAAATTATTACTTGAAAAAACAAAAGATATTGGAAGTTTATATAAACTACATAGTGATGAGTTTGCTATTTTATTAAACAAAAATGTAGATTGGGAATATTGTGAGAAACTTGTTGATGATGTTAAAAATTTTAAATTTTTATATGATGAAAGTACGATTCGAGTTACGATAACTTTAGGTATAACTTACGATGAAAAAGAGAAAATTATTGATAAAACTACTACAACAGTAAGGCAAGCTATCAATGAAAACCAAAGTATCAAAGTATTTAATGAATCAATGTTATTAGAAGATGAACACACTTCCCATATTCAATGGACAAAAAACATTGAAGTAGCACTTGCAGATAATAAAATTGTTCCATTTTTTCAACCAATAAAAGATGCAAAAACTGATGTTATTATCAAATACGAAACATTAGCACGACTTGAAAAAGATGGTGAAATCTTTACTCCTGATATGTTTATCGATATCTCTAAAAAATCAAAACAATATGATGAGTTCACACGAGCAATGATAAAAAATAGTTTTGAGTATTTTAAAGATAAAGAAGGGATTAGTTTTTCTATTAATTTTTCTATAGATGATATTCAAAATACAAAAACAATGGATCTGTTATTTGAGTATTTAGATAACTACAACATCGGAGATAGATTCATTTTAGAGCTTTTAGAAACTGAAGAGTTTGATGATTTTGATATTATCAATAACTTTATCAAACGATTAAAAAAATACGATGTAAAAGTGGCTATTGATGATTTTGGTTCTGGGTATTCTAACTTTGCATACATAGGAAACTTAAATATTGATTTCTTGAAACTTGATAGCTCGTTGATTGAAAATATACATACAAATTCTGATTCATACAAAGTTGTAAAAAATATCAATAACTTTGCACATGATATGGGACTAAAAACTATAGCTGAAAAAGTTCATTGTGAAGAGGTAGAAGTTCTTCTAAAAAAACTAGGAGTAGACTATCTTCAAGGCTATCACATAGGAAAACCAAAAGCAAACATCCTCTAAAAAGAGGATGTTTTATAATATTTTAATCAGTTCAAATACAATTGATAGTGTAAGAATAGAGATAAAGATTCCATATCCTAATATCGAAGAGACAAGTTTAGGTGCTAGTCCTGCCATACTTGCTACTACACCTGCTGTTATCATTGGACCCATTGCACTTTCTAGTATTGAGACATCTGTTATGAAACCTTCAAAACCAAATATATAGACAATAATAAAAGCAAAAATAGGTAATATTATTAACTTATTTACAATCCCTATGATAAATGGAGATAAATCTTTTTTTGGTATTTTTAACTGTAAATTATATCCTACAGATATCAAAGCAAGTGGAATAAGAGTATTTCCTAAAGTAGATAATGATTGTGATATAACGTCATTAAACTCTATCCCATTGAGAGCAAAGGCAATCATCAGGCAGATAAATGGTGGAAACTTGAATATTTTGGTTAATATAGCTTTTAAACTTACTGTTCCATTATCTGAATAGATTGCAATAACCACTGCACCATAGGTACTCAAAGCCAAGAATGTACCTATTTGATCATATATAATTACATAAGGAAGTCCAACTGTACCAAAAAAATGGGAAACCATAGGAATACCTATAAATGAAGTATTTCCCAATACAGCAACTAATAGTAAAGCCCCTGTTGTATTTCTATCCCAGTTAAATATTTTTGAAAATATTAAAATTGAAATTGCACCTAAAATCGTTGTAACCCATGCAATAAACACAGGAATTAAAATCTCACTAGAAAACGTTATCTTTGGAACTTCATTTATAATAATCGCTGGCAATGATATATAAATGATAAAAAGATTCAACACATGTGATGTTTCTACTGGAAATATTTTCAATTTTTTAAGTGAATATCCCAACAACATTAAAAATAAAATAAATAAAAAAGTACCCATAAATCCTCACTTTAAATTAATTATATTAATAATATCTGAACTTTATAAAAAATTGCTTTATCAACATATAACCCTGCATATCTTATAATCCCAAAATTAAAAAAACTGTAAAAAAGAGAATTATGATTGAATTAATAAATATATCAAAAAGTTATCCTACTGGAAACCTTTATACTGACCTAAACCTTAGGTTAAATCAAGGAGATAAAGTAGGATTAGTAGGACGAAATGGTACAGGTAAATCTACACTATTTAAACTTATTTTAGGGGAAGAACACCATGATACTGGGGATATAAAGTTCCCAAAAAACTACAGAATTGGTGCTTTAAAACAGTATTTTGATTTCGCTGAAAAAAAACTTATCGATGAAACAGCATCAGCTTTAAGTGAAGAGAATAAGTATGATATCTACAAAGCAGAAAAGATGTTATTTGGTCTTGGATTTTCTGAAGCAGATTTAGAAAAAGATCCTAAGTCGTTCTCTGGTGGTTTTCAAATCAGAATTAATCTTGCAAAACTCCTTTTAACAGAACCAAATATGTTACTACTAGATGAGCCTACAAACTACTTGGATATTTTGTCTATTAGATGGCTAAAAGCTTTTTTAAAATCATTTCAAGGTGAAGTGATACTCATCACTCACGACAGAGAGTTCATGGATAGTGTTTGTACACATACTTTAGGAATAATAAGACGAAGTGCTTTTATGATCCCTGGAGGAACACGAAAATTCTTTGAGCAAATTGTTGCAAATGAAGAGCACCATGAAAAACAAAAAATAGCGCAAGAGAAAAAAATAAAAGACCTAGAAGAATTTATTGCTAAAAACAAAGCAAGAGCTGCAACAGCAACACTAGCACAATCAAAAGTTAAAATCCTAGAAAAGATGGATATCTTAGAAGATATTGATTATGATGCAAATCTAAATTTTGATTTTAACTACAAAGAAACAGCAGCAAA
>JBATTX010000145.1:0-4655 GCA_049670825.1 Arcobacteraceae bacterium
GAGATTGTTCCATAAGCATTGTCTTTTGAAGTATCTAAATAGATACCATCTTTTAAGATATATGCTTTGTCGTTTTCTAAAAGTTTATTGATCATCTGAATCATCACATCGATATTTTGTGTTGCATAAGGTTCTAGATCATTTGGAAGAATATTGAGTTTTTCCATATCATTTTTGTAACTATTGATATAAAAAGTTGTGATCTCTTCTAGTGTTTTACCAGACTCTTTTATTTTTCTGATAATTTTATCATCAACATCAGTAAAGTTTTTTGCCATAGTTACATCATAATCATTTGCTTTTAAAACACGGTGTAAAAGATCAAAAACAATTGAGCTTCTAGCATGTCCTAAGTGTGCATCGTCATAAACTGTAGGTCCACAAACATACACTGTTGCTTTGTTTTCTATTTGTGATACAAAAGGAAGTTTCTCCTTTTGTACACTGTCATATAGGTATAATGTTGGCTTTGCCATAGATAACTCTTATTTAAATAGTGATGCTAATTCTGATACATCTTTTGTAGGTTGTTGATCACCAGAATTTCCAGTAACCTCTTCAGCGCCAGTAGTTGCACCTTCAAGAACATTAAGCTCAATTTCACATTTTGTAAGCATTGATGCTAGTCTAATATTTAAACCAACTTTTCCAATTGCTCTTGCTTTTTGATCTTCTGCAATAGTTACTACTGCTTTATCTTTCCCTTTTTCTCCAGCACCTTTAAGTATTTTTACACTTTTTACAATTGCTGGGCTAAGTGATCTAGCTACAAACATCTCAAGAATAGGTGTGTACTCGATACAATCTATATTTTCTCCATTTAGCTGATCACTTACAGAATTAATACGAACACCTTTAACTCCAACAATCGCACCAATTGGGTCAATATTTGCTTCAGTTGTAGAAAGAGCAATTTTTGCTCGACTTCCAGGAATTCTTGCACTACTTTCAATCGTGATTTTTCCATCTTTTAACTCTGGAACTTCTAGTGCTAATAAGCTTTCTAAATATTTAGGACTTGTTCTTGATACTTCAACAATTAGACCATGTTGTTTATCAATATTTACACCTTTTACAACAGCTCGTAAAGCATCTCCAACTTTAAAAGACTCCCCTTTGATTCTGTTTTTTCTAGGAAGTATACCTTTTACTTCCCCAATTTCGATAAATGTATTGTCATTACTATCTACTCTTGTTACCACACTTGAAATTGTATCCCCAACTTGGTCATTGTATTTGTTAAATAAGTTATCTTCTGTAAATCTTTGAAGTCTATACTCTAAATTAGAAAATAAAATAGTAGCAGCATTTCTTCCCATGCTTTCAAATTCTAAATCATAGCTAAGGAAATCACCAATATCTAAATCACTATCTATCTCTTTTGCTTCATCTAAAGGTAAAAAGTTTTCTGGATTGATAAGTTTTCCCTCAACACCATTTTCTTTTTCCCAATCATTTTGCTCTTCTCTAGCTTCACCTGAAAGTCTTACATCATCATTGGCAACAACTTCGATTTTTTGAGCAAGTTTTAATTCTTTTTTACTTCTATCAATATCTGCTTCATATACAAGTGAATCATCTTGCATTTTTTGTGCTGTTTTGATTAATGATTCTTTTAATGCATTTTCTACATCTGAGATTTTTAAACCTTTTTCATAAGCAATTGAATCTATAATATCTATAATTTTTTCCATAATTTTATTCCTATAATTTTAGTTTTTGTAACAATGCAATGTATTTATTGGATTATTTTGCTTTGTAGGGAAGTATAATATCTTAAATTATCTTTAATTATACTTTTATATATTTACTTTAAAGTTTGAGAGAATGAAGTTTAAACTCCACTCATCTCCATTAGTCTTGATTGATGATCTGCAATAAGTGGATCAATAATCTCATTGAGCAATCCATCATTCATGATTACATCTAATCGGTAAAGAGTTAGATTGATTCTATGATCAGAAATTCGCCCCTGTGGATAGTTATACGTTCTAATTCTCGCACTTCTATCTCCTGAACCAACTTGGGCTTTTCTATCTGCACCTTCTTTATCCATTCTTTCTTGCTCTTGCATATCAAAAAGTCTTGCTTTTAAAACTTTCATTGCTTTTTCTCTATTTTTGTGTTGCGATTTTTGATCTTGATTTGTTACAACAATACCTGATGGGATGTGAGTAATTCTAATAGCACTATCTGTTGTATTTACAGATTGCCCACCACATCCACTTGATCTCATTGTATCAATTTTTAAATCTTCAGCTCTAATATCAATCTCAACATCATCAACTTCTGGAATAATAGCAACAGTAATAGCAGAAGTATGAACTCTTCCTTGTGTTTCAGTTGCAGGAACTCTTTGAACTCTATGAACACCAGCTTCAAATTTCATTTTACTGTAAACTGAGTCACCTTTTACTAGGAATATCATCTCTTTATATCCACCAGCTTCAGATTCACTAGAACTCATGATTTCTGTTTTCCAACCCTCATTTTCAGCAAATTTAATGTATGTTCTAAACAAGTCTGCAACAAAAAGTCCTGCTTCATCTCCACCTGCACCTGCACGAAGTTCAATATAAATATTTTTTTCATCGTTTGGATCTTTTGGTAAAAGAAGAATTTTAATCTCTTCTTCAAGTTCAGGTTTTCTATGCTCTAACTCTTTTAGTTCCTCTTTTGCAAGATCAGCTAATTCTTCATCACTTAGAAGCATTTTATTTTCTTCAATATCTGATATGATTTGATTATACTCTTTTGCAGCATCAACTATTTTTGATATATTAGATTGTTCTCTTGAAAGATCGGTCATCTTTTTAATATCACTTAATATGTCGGGTGACACGAGTAAGTCATTTATCTCATTAAATCTATCTATGAAACGTTGTAGTTTGTCTTGTAACATTAAAATACCTAGTGGTGGATTTGTAAAATTTAAGAAAGATGAATTACCTAATAATACTTATTAGATAACCCAAAGAATTGAAAGTGTTCTTATAAAGCGTTAACTTTAGTTTGTAATCTGCTTACTTTTCTTGCAGCAGTAGACTTTTTAAGAATGTTTTTACTTACACAGTGGTGTAAATATTTATTTGCTTCTTTCATTGCTGTTGTTGCTGTTTCTTTGTCATTTGCTTCGATAGCAACTAAAACTGCTTTAGTAACGTTTTTGATTCTTGCTTTAAAGAATCTGTTTCTTTCAGTTTTTACGATAGTTTGTTTTGCTCTTTTTGCAGCTGATTTATGGTTTGCCATAGCTGTATATCCCTTGTAATAAAAATTTAAGTTTGGAATATTACTTAAGTTGTCCTTAAATATACCTTTAGTATGACCTTATGAAATAAGTACCTCTTTTACATCATCATATATTTTAGAGTCACAAAATATAGATACCTTCTCTTCTGGTATCGCTTGTAAAACAATAATTGTTGATAAATCATAACTATTATTAAGTGTTAAGTTATCTCTCACTTTGAGTTCTTCTTTAAATGTTAATGGGTTATATACAAGTTCTAAAACAGATTTATAATCTGTATTTGCCAAATTATTAAAAGTATTTAAGCTAATAAATTTGATCTCATCTCTATTAAAATATCCAATATTATTGATAATTTTTTCAACTCGACCAGTTGATTTGTTACTTTTTAAAGTTGAATAACATAAAAAATATGAAGGTACAACCTCTTTGCTAATTGTAACTTTTGCATTTAAAAGTCTATAGTTTAGAAATCTTTGTTTGATAATGTCACAATTTTCCAACTCATTTCTTTTTTGATACAGCTCTAATCTCTCTTCTATAGACTCAGGTTGAATTTGTTGTCCAATTGGATATATAAGTTCATCTGTAAGTTTATTTTGTTGCTCTCTTTGAGCATTAAGACCAAACATACATCCACAATAGTTTTGTCGGTAGAGATTGTGCTCTTTTACCTCTTTACCTTGCATCTCTACGCCATTACCACTTCTGTAATCTTTAAAAATAAATTCACAATCATAAAGTGTCGATAGATTGGTTCCTATGGTTTGCAGTTTATCTTGAGATTTTTTTGGACTGATTAGAAGTGTTGTTGTAAATTTATCATGACCTAGTTCAATCGCTTTTTTTATACTTACTTCTAGTCTATTGTCATAACATACTGTACATCGATCACCTTTCTCAGGTTCATTCTCTAACCCTTTTACAAGTTTGAGCCATTCTTCTAATGCATAAGGTCCCTCAATGAGTTCAATACCTAATTTTTTACAGCTATATTCAACATCTAAAAGCCTTAATTTATACTCGCTATATGGATGAATATTTGGATCGTAAAAGAATCCAACTAATTTTTCTTGAGGATATTCCTCTTGTATTTTTTGCAAAAAATAGTGGCTATCTACACTACAACATATATGTACTAACACTTAACTCCTTTTATAAAAACAACCTCGAATTCTAAATAACCTAAGTTATAGTTTTTGTAAAGGTGTTTTGCTTGTTCAAACGAAAGTGTTTTTTGATCTCCACTTACGCCAGAATTTTTTATATAATTAAATAATTTCTTTTTATTTTCAAACTCTATTTTATAATTTAAAACTTCATATTCACACCGATAAAAATTATCGAAACTTTTTTTAATGTTTTTTAAATCTAAAATAGGGGAGGTGGTATTTGAGAGTTC
>JBATTX010000146.1:0-19280 GCA_049670825.1 Arcobacteraceae bacterium
GTATTGCTATAGATAAGCCTATGAGTTTTGAAACAGCATGGAGATATACAAAAAAATACAAGCTTTTATGTTTTTTGATGATTATTTTGTTTCCACTTTTTTTCTCTTCTATTGTAGGTGGGATATACGCTTTTATCATCAATATTTTAGTGACAACTATCTCTATACATTTCAATATCTTGTCGGTATTTTTAAACGTGATAGTAAGTGTCTTTCTAGTAAGTGCACTTTCAAATACTTATATGTACATAGACTACATGGAAGATTTTTCAAAAGATAAAAATGACGATGTGGAAGTGATATAAAGATATAACAAAATGCAATATTTTAATAAGAAATAATTTTTTTTTGATAACATAAATAAAAATGATTAGGTGTTATATATGAAAGAATATGATAAATGGAATGAAATTAAAAAACTTACAAATACTCATAATATAAAACTTGGTATTAAACAGCGAGAAATATTTTGGGCAAAGATAGGACAAAATGTTGGGTTTGAACAAGACGGAAAAGGGGAACATTTTTCTAGACCTGTTATTGTAATTAGACAAATTACAAAAGATTTGTTTGTGGGTATTCCAACATCAACAAAGCTACGAGATGGAAATGATTACTTTCATACTTTTAGGTATTTTGATAAAGATAACAATGAATTAGAAGTTTCGGCATTAATTTTACAGCTAAAAGTTTTTAGTATAAAAAGACTTATGAATAAAATCGGAATGATTAATAAAAATGATTTTAATATGATTGTTAATAAAAGTAAAAGATTGATTGCTCCCACTTAAAAAAAGTGGGTATGCCCGTAGGCGAATTATGAGTATATTATAATATAAAATTGAATATAAGTCAAGAAAGAGGAAATATGATACAGATAAACATAACCAAACAACTTCATGGTTCACACGGAAAGATGAACCTAGATGTAAATCTTGAGATTACCCAAGGTGACTTTGTATCTTTGACGGGACTGAGTGGAAGTGGTAAAACGACACTTCTTCGAGTATTGGCAGGACTAGAAGATGCAGATGGTAGTATCAGCGTAGATGGTGAAGTTTGGCAAGATGAAAAAACGATTTTACCTCCACAAAAAAGAAAAATCGGTTTTGTATTTCAAGACTATGCACTCTTTTCAAACATGAGTGTCTTAGACAATCTTTTGTATGTGGTAAAAGACAAAACATTGGCTTTGAAACTTTTGGAGATGACAGAGTTAGTATCACTTCAAAATAGATACCCCGATAGTTTAAGTGGCGGACAAAAACAAAGAGTGAGTTTATGTCGAGCGATGATGAATCGCCCAAAACTTTTGTTGATGGATGAGCCACTTTCTGCTTTGGATGCAACAATGAGAACAAAACTTCAGCAAGAGATACTCTCATTGCACAAAGAGTTTGGAACTACTACAATCATGGTAAGTCATGATCCAAGTGAGATATATAGGCTAGCTTCTCGTGTGGTGGTTTTACAATTAGGAACAATCATCAATGATGGTACACCAAAAGAGATATTACTCAAAACAAAAGGGAGTCAAAAATTCTCTTTTGAGGGGGAGCTTTTAGATATCGTAAAAGTAGATGTGATATATGTAGCGATTGTATCTATAGGACAACAGCTTGTTGAAGTGGTTGTAAGTAGTGAAGAGAAAAAAGGATTGAAAATCGGAGAGACTGTAAGTCTTAGCACAAAGGCTTTTACCCCTGTGATACGAAGCTTATAAAACCAAACTTTTATTTTGAGATGATAGTTTGGTTTCTTCCGTTATTTTTAGCTTCATAGAGTGCCTTATCAGCACGATCAAGTGTGAGTTCGATATTGTCTTCATCTAACTCTTGATCAAATTGTGCACCACCTATACTTACTGTACATTTGATGTGAGTATTTCCAGCTACTTCTACAAAGTTTGTTTCGATACTTCTTCTTACTTTTTCTGCTACTAAAAAAGCATCATCTATAGTACAATCTTGTAAAAGCATCACAAACTCTTCACCACCAAATCTAGCAGCGATGTCGCTTTGACGAATCTCATCTTCTACTATTTGTGCAACTTTGATGATAACTTCATCTCCTACTAAGTGCCCATACGTGTCATTGATATTTTTGAATTTATCAATATCAAGTGTGAGTAAACTAAAAGGCAGGTTTCCATTTCTTTGTGAGTATGACTTGATTTTTCTTGATTGTTCAGAGAAATATCTTCTGTTAAAAATCTGTGTAAGAGGATCTTTATGTGACATATCGATAAGCTCTTCGTTTGCTTGTTCTAATTTTTGGTTTATCTCGGACATTAAAGTGTTGTCATAGATATATACACAGATTTGTTTTTTTTCTACATCGTATGGTAAGATTGTGATATCTTGTTGCATCGATTTAAAAATCGTACTTGTAACATTACTTACTGGAATATCAATCAAAAATCTATTTGTATTGAGACTTAAAAATGATGGATTTTTAGTTACGAGTACTGTTTTTGCTTTTCTTAAAAGTTTTTTTTCATTGATGTAAGGGAAATACTCACAAAGATTTTTACCTATTACATCAGCTGCTTTTACTTTTGTAAATATCTCAAGCCAGTTATTCCAAGCTAATACATTGAGCTCTTCATCAAGGATAATGATTCCATTATTAACAGTATTAAAAATTATGTTGTTGTCAATTTGCATCCTCTATCCTTACATATTTTCTAAAGCATTTGCAAGTGCTTTTTTAAGAAATAAAGATGATTCATCTTTTGTAAGAATCATAAGTTCACCTTTGATATTTTGCTCTTTAAAATTTAGTTCAGTAGCAATAATAATAACATGGCTATATTCACCCTCAAATCTTTTATCAAGCTCGTCAGCTGAGTTGATTTTTGTAATATGTGGTGCACTAAAAGAGATACTTGTATCTACTAAAGAAGCTAATTTTCCTGATGTTGCAGAAGATAAAATATTTGTAATTTCTAAGATGATATCTTGTATCTCATTGTCATTTATCTCATCCTCTTCTAGGTCAAATTCTCGTGCAAGATTATGACTAGATATCTCATCAATAATGAAAATATTTTCACCCGCTAAATAGCCATTGATAAGTTGATTTGTAACATAGTATTTATGTTTTGTTAAAAGTTTTCTATTGAGATGTTCTTTAAGTTCACTTGATGAAATTGTACTAATATTTGGTATATTTAATGTAGCAAATTTACCTATTATCTCAGAAATTGCAGCAGTCGCAGCCCCATACGAGATATTCATCAACTCTTGTAAACAATCTTTTTCATCTTCATTAAGTTCTACTAAGTTTTTCATTTATACTAATCCTAATGTTGTTAACATACTTTTTAAATTTTCTTGACCTATAGGTTTTTTGATGAACCCAATCGCACCATTCTCTTTTGCTTTTTTCATAGAAAGCTCTTGTATATCTGCACTAATAACAATGATTTTAGCAGTGTTGTCATATTCACAAATCTCTTTTATAGCTTCAAATCCATCCATAATTGGCATCGTTAAATCCATAAAACATATTGCTGGTTTCTCTTGCTTGTAAAGGTCTACTGCTTCTTGACCATTTCCTGCTTCTCTTATCTGTTCATCTTCACCTACAATAAGTTTGAGGTTTTTTACAGCCATTTTTCTTGCCATTCTTGAATCATCAACCACTAAGTACATAATCAGAATCCTTATTTGATTTTATAAAGAATAGCATAAGAACATAAAAAAATTGATAAAGTTATTATTTGTTTTTCATAATTTCTCTACAAATCTATCATTTAACACGATGAAAGTTTTGTGGAACACTTTTTGTATATAAATATTATTATATTTTACACTACAAAGGATATTAGATGGAAGCATTTATTTTACCAATTATACTCACAGCATACACATCAGGCATCATATTGTATACAAACAATAAATATAAAAAAGCAAAAAGCACAAAGAAAAGAATATAACTATGAAAGTTGCAACACAAGAGGCAACATTGGGTTTTGCAAAAAAGTTTTCACACTACAAAGATTTTTTTATACAAAGCAACGACTTGGTTTTTTCAAAACTTGGACTAGGTACTTTTAAATCAGAACCATACAAAGAGGAAAACTATGTTTTTCACTATATAGAAGCTGTAAAAGAAGCTGTAAAAAATGGAATCAATCTCATTGATACTGCTAGTAATTATAGATATGGACAAAGTGAAAGGGAGATTGGGGAAGCACTACAAGAGCTATTTGATGAACAAGAGGTAAGAAGAGAAGAACTCATCATTTGTTCAAAAGGTGGTTTTATACAGCTAGATTATCCATTTCCAAAAAACCCATACACTTGGATTGAGGAGAATATCATTGAGACAAAACTAGCTTCAAAAGAGGATATAGAGTTAGACCAACACTGTATGACCCCTGATTATTTGGAGTGGTCATGTAAACAAAGTTTAGCAAAACTTGGTGTTGAATCTTTAGATATTTACTATTTGCATAATCCTGAGATGCAACTTTCAAAACTTGGTGAAAAACAGTTTTATAAACAAATAGAGTCTATTTTTAAAAGGTTTGAAAAGTTAGCCAATGAAGGACTTTTTAAATACTATGGGGTGGCTGTTTGGAATGGTTTTACAAAACTAGATTTGGAGCTTTTAAGTTTGGAAAAACTTGTAGAGTGTGCAAAGAAAGTGGGTGGAAAAAATCATAGGTTTAAGTATATTCAAACACCATTTAATATGGCAAAAACAGATATATATACACAACTTACACAAAAAGTAAAAGATAGTCGCTGTAGTTTGCTACAAGCAGCTTTTCGATTAGATATTGGGGTGATTAGCTCTTCATCGTTTTTACAAATGAACATATTTAAAAAATCTTTTTCACCTGAAACAGGGGTTGTGTTAGATAGCTCAATGACTTTAAATAGTGATGTTCAATTAGCACTACAATTTGTTCGTTCCACTCCAGGAATCATCAGTAGTCTTTTTGGTTCAAAAGTTCCAGTAAATATAAAAAGTAATTGTGAAATAGCAAAAATCAAAGCGGTGAATCGAAACCAATACGATCTGCTTTATAGGTTGTAAGTTATGATATATGACATAATAATTGTAGGTGCTGGTGTTTCTGGATTGATGGCTGCTATTGAAGCTAAAGACAACTACAACAAAGTAGCAGTTATCACAAAAGGGAATCTATTTAAATCAAATAGTGCCATGGCAAGTGGTGGCATCAACGCAGTTCTAGATCCACAAAATGCCCAAGAGATAAAAAAGCATATAAAAGACACAATGCGAGGCTCATTTGATTTAGCCAATAAAAATGCTGTGACATATATGTGTAAACAAGCTTCTTCAATTATTTATAAACTCAATGATTATGGAGTTGAGTTTGATACAGATGAAGATGGAGAGATAAGTCAAAGAAGTTTTGGAGGAGGAAGTAGTAAGCGTACTTGTTATGTAGCGGATAAAACTGGTTCAGCAATTATGCAAACACTTATCAAAAAAGCCAAAAGTGTAGGTGTAACCTTTTTAGTTAACAATTTTGTCATGAATATCACTAAACTCAATAACCAAGTAAATGGTGTAGTAACTTTACGACGATTTGATTCTTCTGTGGTTGTGTATCCTGCAAAATCTGTAGTGTTAGCAGGTGGTGGATATGCTGGTATTTTTAGAGGATTTAGCACAAATGCACAAGACTATGTAGGAAATATGCAAGCTGTAGGTTTACGAGCTGGTTTAAATCTCAAAGATATGGAGTTTGTACAGTTCCACCCAACAGGGTTTTTAAAAACAAGTTACCTTGTAAGTGAAGCAGCACGAGGCGAGGGTGGATATCTTATTAATAGTGATGGGAAACGATTTGTTGATGAACTAGAAACACGAGACGTAGTAAGTCGAGCAATCTCAAATGAGATAAACGAGGGAAAATCTGTTTTTATAGATTTGCGACATCTTTCAAAAGAACACATAGAAGAAAAACTTCCATCGCTTTATAAAAATGCCTATATGCAAGCCGGTATTGATCTTGCAACTGAGCTTTTACCTATAAAACCTGTAGCTCACTATAGTATGGGTGGAATAGAATCAAATATGACAAAAACAACCATAAAAGGCTTGTTTGTTTGTGGAGAGTGTGCTTGTGTTGGAGTACACGGAGCAAATAGACTTGGAGGAAACTCTTTACTCGAGGGTGCTGTTTTTGGGCAGTTAGCTGGGCAAAATGCTTTAAAATATTCTAAAAATAAAGAGTATTTGCCCATAGATTACAATATCGTTGTAAAAGATCAAAAATTAGTTGATAGAATTTTTGATAAAGAGACAACAAAAAACTTCAACGCTATGAGAGTAACCTTAGGGAAAACTATGTTTGAGTTAGCAGGAATAAAAAGAGATGAAGAGGGGCTTACAAAAGTTTTTACCTATTTAAAATACTTAAGAAAAGAAGCTGGCACTTTACACTGTATGGATAAAGGAAGAAATAACAATGTAGAACTTATCTCTATTTTAGAGCTTCGAGATGCTTTAGAAATAGCAGAATCTGTTGTGTTAGCTGCATTAAAAAGAGAAGAAAGTCGTGGTTCTCATCATAGAACAGATTTTCCTGATACAAATAAAAACTTTAGTAAAAGTATACTTATAAATGAACAGCAAAAAGATTATTTTAAAGTATGGTACAAAGATAGTAATATCCTTGAAAAAATTCGATCATTATTAAACAACAAAGGATAAAAGATGGCAAAAGTGATGTTAAGAGAAGCAAATGGAGAGATATATTTCTATATAGCAAAAAAAGATATGGAAGAGACTATCGAAAAAATCGAATTTGAAGATGAAAATAACTGGGGTGGAGAGGTTGAATTAAGCAACGGTGAGACTTGGTGGATACAACCATCAGCAAAAAATTTACCCAAAGAGGAAGTGTGTAAAAAACTTGCAGATTGATTAATTTATATACAAAAAATATAATAAAAAATAACTAATATAATTGTATAATATTACCATAAGGGAAGTGGATTATGAATAGAGAATGTATAGGATGTTTAACAAAAATTGAATTAAATGTGTTGTTTGAAGTTTCTAATATAATAGCTGATACTCGTGGTAATATAAGCCAATCACTAGAAAAATGTTTGCATATTTTAAAACAAGAGTTAGATTTAGATAATTGTGTGATTTATAAACTAGATGATGAACTTTTAACAGTTTTTTCATCTGTTGGTTTTAATAAACATCAAAAAATAATTTCTGAATATAGACTAGGCGAGGGGGCAACTGGGGTTGCTGCTAAAGTGAAAGAGCCTGTAGTGATTGAAAATGTACACAATGATATATTATTTTTAAATAAATCGGGAAACAGAAATATAGATACGATATCTTATATTGCAGTTCCTATGATAGTAGAAAATCATGTTATTGGTGTTTTAGCAGTAAACCTAATAAGAATTACAAAAATCGGTTTTGATGAGCTTATTCGTATTTTAACTATTATGAGTAGTTTATTTGGTCAATCTATGAATTCATATTTTATAGTTGAAAGTGAAAAAGAGAAGCTCAAAGATTTAAAACAGTATTACAAAATGGAATGGGATTCAAAAGTGCATAATTTTGGTGATATAATAGGTGAAAGTAAAAAGATGAAAGATGTATTTCGTGTCATCGAAAGAATTGCACCTAGTGATGTTACTATACTTGTTCGTGGAGAAACTGGAACAGGTAAAGAACTCGTAGCTGCTGCAATTCACAAAAGAAGTAAAAGAGCAGAAGAGCCGTTTGTTAAACTAAACTGCGCTGCCATTACTGATAGTTTACTAGAAAGTGAACTATTCGGGCATGAAAAAGGTGCATTTACAGATGCAAAAGAGACAAGAAAAGGAAGATTTGAACTAGCAGATAAAGGGACACTTTTTTTAGATGAGATAGGGGATATCTCAGCTTCAGCACAAGTGAAACTTTTAAGAGTACTTCAAGAGCGAGAGTTTGAAAGAGTTGGTGGAAGTAAAACAATAAAAGTAAATGTACGACTTATTGCTGCAACAAATCGAAATCTCGAACAGATGGTAAAAGATGGGGAGTTTAGAGAAGATTTATACTATAGACTTAATGTTATTCCTATTGATTTACCACCATTAAGAAAGCGTGGAGATGATATTAAACTTATTGTAAATTTCTTTTTAGAAAGAGCAATACGAAATCATAAAAAAGTGGTAAAAATAACAGATGAAGCGATGGAAAAACTGATGAAATATCCATGGCCAGGAAATGTTCGAGAGATGGAAAATACTCTTGAGCGAATAGTTTTAATGGGAGATGAAGAGGGTATTAGTGCAGCTGATATGCTTTTACTTTTACCAGCACTGAAAAATGAAAATATCATTGATGATTTCAATGCAATCTCAGTAGAGAACAAAACCTTAGATGATATAGAGAAAGAAGCTTTGATAAAAGCACTTAAACAATCAGATGGCAACCAAGCAAAAGCAGCTGATATTTTAGGAATAACATTACGACAAATTGGCTATAAGGTGAAAAAATATGGAATTTGATATACAGTACAATGGCGAAGCTTTTGAGCTTTGTGAGGATTTTATAGATGTTGGTTATATGGCTGAAAATGTTGAAGTAAAAACAGTAAATGAAGAGCTTTATGAGATAAAACGAAGCCATGAAGATAAAGCTATGACCTTGATAGTATCATTTCCAAATTTAACAAATGGTTTTAAAATGGAAGCTTTAAAAGTAGATCATTTTATGAATGATATTCAAGTACCTATTTATTGTTATTTTGTATTTCATAAAAACAGTGAAGAGTTAAAAACATTTTCTTCAAAGCTAAAAAAATTTGAAGTTGTGTATGACTATGATAATGAATATGGGAGTATGTACGGTACAAAAATTTTAAATGGAAGTTTAAAAGATAAGCTTACTAAAGCACTTTTTCTTATCAGTAAAGATGGTGCAGTTTTTTATCTTGATATGCAAAAAGATTTAGGTGATTCTATCGATTTAGCAAGATTACAAGTGGAACTGAACAAGGCGTATGTAAGCTACACAGGCTTGGGGTGTCATTAAGCAGTTTACTTTTATGGTGGAATGATTATTGCAATGTATTATCTATAAACAGTGGATTGGATAGATACATGGACAATATTAAAGAAAAATTATTAGATGGTAGTTTAGTTCCTTTTTTAGGAATGGGTGTATTTAAAGATACAAAATCAACAAATGGGGAGCAACTTCCATTTGATAGTGATAGTATGGTCTTGGCATTAAACAATGGTCGAGCCATGAGTGATAGACTTATGTATGAGTATAGTCGTGCTGCTATGAGTTTGGAGCAGAGAAAAGGGCGAGATTTTATTATAAATATGACTAACCATATTTATACCTCCAAAGAATATGAACTCCCCTTTGTATATAAATATTTCAAAGAGATTCAACCCAAATATTTTATCGATACAAACTTAGATGATAGTGGCTGTAAAATCTATGAAGATGTGGCACATTTTATGATAACTGGTGTTTCTCGTGTGATGGGTGGTTATGATAGATTTATTGTATATCTATATGATCTTGAAACAAAAACTTATAATAAAATTGAGAAAGAAAAACTCAATGACTCTTTACCAATACTTTTTAAACCAATGGGTTCAACAATACCAGATAAAGATTTTATCGTTAGCGATGCTGATTTTGTTGATTGGCTTACTGAAGCTATGGGAGGCTATGCAATTCCACCATTTCTTAAAGAATATAAACAAAATAAAAGCTATCTGTTTTTAGGACTAGATTTTAATCGTGATACATATAGAATGGTTGCAAATGAAATAACACTAGGTTTGGATACTGGTATTGTTGTAAATAAAAAAGATACATTTACAAAAAAAGAGAATAAATTTCTAAAAATTCATAATTTAGAGTTAGTTGAACAAGAAATAGAAGAATTTTTAAAAAGTTTATAATAACAAAAAAATAATTTTTTAAAATGACTAGCTTAATTGATATAGATAATATCTAGGCTCAAAGCTTGTTTACTTTATAAGACCTCTTTAGGACTCTATTTAAAGTGAATTAAAGTGCAACATTGTATATTTTATGATACCATTTGGTAATTCGATTCAGATATAATTTTCTATATCAAAAAGGATTTAAAATGAAAAATAATCATAAAAATACAAGTACTACTGCAGAAAATTTGCTATTAGTATTACCTAAAAACTGTGGTTGTAGTGCTTGTACTTCAACTAAGGAGTATGCAAAAAATGAACTTGGTGAACACAAATATAAATCAATTTTAAAAACATTAGGAATTTTAGGTTAATTTTTATATTACCAAACTTTTTAAATCATTTTAAAAGGAACGTTTATTGCATAATTAAAGTATCAATAAAATACTTTTTAAAGGCTTTAAATGGATAACTTAATATGTGACTTTTGTGGTAAAGAAGTAAAAAGTGTCGAACGTATATTTAGTGCTGAAAATGCTCATATTTGTAATGAGTGTATTAGTACTTGCTTTGATGTGATGCACAAAGAGGAGCTTAAAAAAGAGAAAAAAGAGTTTCAAAGAGGACTCTCAATCCCTACAAAACTCAAAGAGCATCTTGATAATTATGTAATAGGTCAAGAGGAAGCAAAAAAAGTTCTAAGTGTCGCTTTATACTCACACTACAAAAGAATAGACAAACCTATATTTAAAAATGTAGAGATAGAAAAATCAAACATCATGCTCATAGGTCCTACAGGAAGTGGGAAAACTCTGCTTGCTAAATCACTTGCTAAAATTATGGATGTACCTTTTGCTATTGCTGATGCAACAGCTTTAACAGAAGCTGGATATGTAGGAGAAGATGTAGAGTCGATTTTGTCTCGGCTTCTTGCAAGTGCTGATTTTGATATTGAAAAAGCACAAAAAGGGATTATATATATTGATGAGATAGATAAAGTTGCAAACAAAAGTGAAAGTGCGACAAGTGGACGAGATGTAAGTGGTGAAGGTGTACAACAAGGTCTTTTAAAAATACTTGAGGGTGGTGAGGTGTATGTGCCTATAAAAGGAAGTAGAAAAAGTGCTGGAGCAGACACGGTGCTATTTGATACTACTCATGTATTATTTATTTGTGGTGGAGCATTTGTTGGACTCAATGGAGATGATGAAAAGAGCAAAAAATTTAAGCCTAAAACAGTAGGGTTTCTAAATAAAAAAGATGAAGAGAATGAACAAAAAGAGATAGAGTCAAAAGATTTAATCTCTTTTGGATTGATTCCTGAATTTATAGGAAGAATTCCTGTTATTGCTACACTAAATTCTCTTACAATTGAAGATCTCATACGTGTATTAAAAGAGCCTAAAAATGCCATCATCAAACAATATCAAGCCCTTTTTGAACTTGATGGTGTAGATTTAGAGTTTACAGATGATGCACTGAACAAAATTGCAACTATGGCTGAAAATAAAGGGGTAGGTGCTAGAGGACTTCGAAGTATTATCGAAAAAATTATGCTTCCCTTACAGTATGAACTTCCAGCGCAACAAAATGTTGAAAAATGTATCATCACAAAAGATTTTATAGAAGATAAAGAGAAAGTATCTTTAGAATATGAAAAAGAAAATAATGAAATAATTTCAAAAAAAAGTAAAGAAAATGGATGATATGTCAAGTGTATATGAGTGGGCAAAAACATATACTTTTAGTGAAATAGAACTTCAATATGCCACAATTTTAGCACTGAAAATTTTAGACAACCAATGTAAAATGGACTATGATAACTATAATCTTTTTATGTCTGTATATGATGGTATTTGCGATAATACCCAAGCAAATTTTGATACTAAAGTACACCAAATCATAGCTTTAAGTAGGGGTGATGATCCAATTGTTCCAAAAGCTGAATATAAAGAGGTAATACATAATATTCGCGTTGTGATGATGAAAAATATGCATAAACCATATATGAAGGCATTTAAGCAGTTAGTTTGGAATAATATGGAGTAGTAGAACTAAAGAGAAACTCTCTTTAGCTTTTAGATTTTAATATCGTTTTTTCCGATAAACTCTTTTTCATCGGCACTTGAAACAATTAATTTTGCTATAGTATCTGTATCTACCGCGATATGTTGTGTATCTGCTGCGATACTTGCATTTTGTTGCGTTTGTCTATCTAAATTGTTTACAGCATCATTGATTTGTTCGATTCCTGTTCTTTGCTCTTTACTAGCCATCTCAACATCTTTGATTACATCAATTGTTTTTACAATATTTTCATTAAGAGTTTTATATCCAGTTTTCATCTGGTCAGATATTTTTTTACCATTATTAGCTTTTTGTGTTGCATTTTCAACTAATGCTTTAATCTCATTTGCAGCTTCAGCACTTCGTGAAGCTAGGTTTCTAACCTCTTGAGCAACAACGGCAAACCCTTTTCCTGCTTCACCAGCAGTTGCAGCTTCAACTGCAGCATTAAGAGATAGAATATTTGTTTGAAATGATATTTGATCGATTACACTAATTGCCTCATTTATAGCACTTACTTCTTGATTAATATCATTCATAGCTTCTGTAGTTTGATTTGCTAACTCTTCACCTTGTGAAGCAGAAATTGTTACTTGATTTGCGTATTTAGACATTTTGATTACATTTTCTGTGTTATTCGACATATTGCTTGTGATCTCTTCAAGCGCAGCTGCTGTTTCTTCTAAGGCTGCTGCTGCTTCATTTGAGTTTTTATTTAAAATATCAACATTGTTGAGTAGTACAGCACTACTATTATCTAATTTCAATCCATTTTGTTTATTTTCTACTAACATTTGATTGATGATTTCTGCTAAGTTATTTAACCCTTTAGCAACTCCACCCATATCATCAACTCTATCTGTAAAGTCAAGCTTTGCAAAGTTTTCAATTACACGGTTGAGTTTGTTGATATCATCACATACATTTTTACTAGTGATCTCAAGCATATTATTAAATATCTCTTTGAGTTCTGTAAGATTCTGGCTTTGTGTAGATTTTTCAATTCTGTGGTTTAGTCTTCCTTCACCAACTTCTGTAACAACTCTTTTTACATCTTCAAGTAATGCTGTGTCTTGATCAATGAGTGATTTGGTATGTTCAATATTTTGATTAACAACTTTCGACATAGTACCGATCTCATCATTGTTGATAATCGCTATTTTTTCTACATCTTTTGTTTCTTTATTAAGATATTTGAAAAAGTTTAATAAACCAGTTTCAAATGAGCTTAACGGTTTGTTGATTTGATTGTTTATAAAATATATAACAAATGCTCCAACTAAAACTGAAACTATTAGTGCAATAAGTAAGATTCCTAATACGATAGAATGGATTTTATCATCAGATTCAGCTTGCATTTTTGTGATGTGTGCTTCTATCTCATCTGCATACGCTCCAGTTCCTATCATCCATTGCCATGGCTCAAATCCTGTTGCGTATCCAATCTTTTCAGAAAGTTGTGTTTGACCTGGTTTCTCGTAAAGATATTTTACTGTATCTCCACCATTTTTTGCAGCTTTAATTAAGTCTTGAATAATAAAAACACCATTTTTACTTTTTAAGTCAATTAGGTTTTTTCCTACAAGTGATGGTTTCGAACCATGCATAAGGGTATTTCCTTGATAATCATAAATATAAAAGTATCCAGATTTTCCAAATTTCATAGCTTCTACAGTTTTAAGTGCCTGAATTTTTAAATCATTTGTGATGTTATCTAAATAGGCACCAGTTCCAATAATCCACTTAAATGGTTTAAAAAGTTTTACAAAAGACACTTTCTCTCGAGGAGGTTTGTTTGGTACGGTTTGTTCATACGACACTAACCCTTTTTCTTCTTTTATTGCAAGGTCGATAAAATTTAAAATGTGTGGTTTAGAGTATCTTTTCCCCTCTTTTGTTGGATTAAGTGGATGTTTTAAAACAACAGCATTTTCATTATATACAAAAAAATAGCCACCTTTTGTACCATATCTTGCTGATCCAATCGCATTAAGTAAAATATTTTTTAGTTCTGTTTCTGGAACTTTTCCATGAAACTGTTTGTACAAATCTTCAAGCATAAAAAATAAAAAGTTCATTTGACCTTCAAGATTATTTTTAATATCTTCTTTTATTTTATTTACATCGGCTCTTTTATGATAATCTTCTACAACATTTTTTGCAAAATTAACATAAGAATCTAACTCTTTTTTTTGTACCTCATAGGCATTTTTTTTGTACTCTTGAATATTTTCTTTAGTTAAACTATTTAAAGAGTATATAGCTTTAACGGCAATCAATCCTGCAACTATGACAATAGTAGCTACAATTACAATAAGTAATTTTGTTCTAATAGATAGATTTTTCATTTTTTTCCTTATGATAAGTTCCCAACATATCTTGATTATAGCTTTAAATTTATTATAAGTTACTAATATGTAGTAAAGGGCAAAAGTATAAGTTAAAGAGAAAATCTATATAATAAGGCATAACAAAATGAGGATTATTTTACTTGCGACTTCTATTACTTTTTCTATCACAATGTTTTTGTATTACTGTGCTTTTTGCATCCTCGTTAAATCTTACTTCTTCTGAACAATCATACTTAAAAGAAAAAAAAATACTCAAAGTTCAAAATTTAAATGACTTTGCCCCTTTTAATTTCAATGAAAATAATATTCCAATGGGTTATGCTGTTGATTATTTAAATTTAATTGCAAACACTTTAAATATAAAAATTGAATATATTAGTGGGAAAAGTTGGACTGAATATATGGAGATGTTACAAAATAATCAAATTGACATTATCCCTTTTATTGCTCACAATACACAAAGAGAAAAATATATTGCATTTACAGATTTTAATCATGTGGAATATACAACTGCAATAGCAGTAAAGAAAGATTTATCGATAAACTCTGTAACAGATTTAGTAGATAAAACCATAGCTGTTACAAAAAATACTTTTTTACACCGTTTTTTGACTAAAAATTTTCCAAAACAAAAATTATTGTTAACAAAAACTACAAGTGAAGCACTTGAAGCACTTTCCAATTCTAAAGCAGATGCTGTTATAGGAAGTTTACCTTCACTTAACTACTACATTCAAAGAAATTGGTTTAGTAATTTAAAAACAGCCATTATTGATGATTTAGGTTTGCCTGAACATACACAATTACCAATGGGGGTAGCTAAAAATAATTTGCTGTTAAAATCAGTTTTAGAAAAAGCAAATAGTACAATACCTTTAAATACGATAAGAGATCTTAAAAGAAAGTGGATGGATGTAGATTTAGGTATACCAAACATACATTTCAATGAAGATCAGAAGTCATATCTTCAAAATAAGAAAGAGATAAAACTATGTATTGATCCTGATTGGATGCCTTATGAAAAAATATCTGATGGAAAATATATTGGAATTTCATCAGATTATATGCAGTATTTTGAAAAAATGTTAGACACAAAAATACGATTGGTAGAAACAAAAACTTGGACTGAAACACTAGTATTTGCACAAAGCAGAAAATGTGACATTATCTCTTTGGCAAATGAAACAAATTCTAGAAAAGAGTATTTTAACTTTACAAAGTCTTATATAAATGTGCCTTTAACTATTGCAACGACTATTCATGAACCTTTTATCAATGATATGGAAACAGTACTTGCTAATAAATCAATAGGAATTGTAAAAGGGTATTCTTATGCCGAGATACTCAAAGAAAACTATCCGTTAATCCAACTAAAAGAGATTGATAATATAACTGAAGGACTTAAGCAAGTAAAAAGTGGAAAGTTATTTGGATTTATAGGTACTCTTTCTGCTCTTGGATATCAAATACAAAATAATTATATAGGTCAACTAAAAATTGCAGGAAAATTTGATGAAACTGTAAACTTTAAAATAGCAGTAAGAAATGATGAACCATTGTTAACGAATATTTTTAACAGTGTGATTGATACTATTAGCAAAAAACAATCTGAAGATATTTTACACAAATGGGTAAATGTGCAGTATCAAAAAAAGGTTGAGTATACATTGCTGTGGCAAATTACAGTTGTATTTGCTTTGATTTTATTAGTGATTTTATATAAAAATAGAACAGTTAATAAGTTAAATGAAAAGATTCTTGAAGCAAAAAAAGAGATAGAAGAACAGCAAATGATGGTTGATAAATATGTATTGATGCTCACTACTGATTTAAAAGGGTATATAACAAATATCAATCAAGCTTACTGTAATGCAATAGGATACAGTAAAGATGAAGCAATAGGAAAAAATCATAATATACTTAAACATCCAGAGATGAAAAAAAGCATTTTTGAAAAAATGTGGAAAACTATAAAAAATGATAAAATTTGGCAAGGACAGGTAACAAACCTAACAAAAGAGAATAATACAATTATTTGTAATATGTATGTAGAGCCTATTTTTAAAAATGGTGAAAAAACAGGTTATAGAGCTATTTGTGAGGATATTACAGATAAAAAAAGAATAGAGGAGTTGTCAATTAGAGATAAACTTACCTCGCTTTACAACAGACTTAAACTTGATGAGATCATGATAGAAAAAGTTGAAGGGTTCAAAAGGTATAAAAATGATTTTTCAATCATACTAATTGATATAGATGATTTTAAAATTGTAAATGATACTTATGGGCATGATGTTGGGGATGATGTTTTACGTGTACTTTCTGCAACTTTACAGTCACATGTACGGCTTACTGATGTTGTTGGACGTTGGGGTGGTGAAGAGTTTCTTATTATTTGTGAAAATACAAATTTAGAAAATGCTCATACTTTAGCTGAACATATTAGAACAATGGTATCAAATATAACTTTCAAAGAAGTTGGTTCAAAAACTATTAGTCTTGGAGTTGCACAGTATCAAGAAAATGATACTATTGCAAGTATGTTTAAAAGAACAGATGAAGCACTCTATAAAGCTAAATCATCTGGTAAAAACTGTGTGGTAACAGCTGAATAATTCTTTATTATTCTTAAACTGCTCCCATTAATTGCTTTGAACTCTCACCTACAAATGTAAGCATCTCTTCATACGTTTTTGCTTTTTCATCTGTGTCTGATTCTAATAATTCTTCATAAAGTTTTTCGATTTTTTCTTCATTTTTCTTTAACTGTTTCATATCACTTTTTGAAAGATCAGCTAACTCTAAAAGCTCATTCCATACTGAACTTTCATCAAGCATAAATGCCGTAAATTTTATACCTTCATATTTAAATGTAGCATCAGTTTCTAAATCTGTCACATACAATAGATTTAATCCTGTTGGACTAAAAAATGCTTTATATTTTTCAACCATTGGTGCAAGGTGATGAAAACTTTCCAATTCACATGCAAAGAATTCCATAGTTTCATTGTTGCTTACTAAGATAACTTGCCGTGCTTGTATTTTTGGTGGAAGTTTTCTCTCTGGACTTAAAGCTTTTCCCTCTTCAACTATCATAGCACCTCTGTATGCTTGTAGTCCATTTTCTAACTCTCCACTAAATGATGGTTGCCATGCTAATTCGTTCTCTTTCATATATTCAATAACTGTTGCCATTTGTTTTCCTTCTGTTTTATTTGTAGAGTTAATGCAATAACCATTCCTTAAAATATATAAGCGGAATAGAAAATGTATATTTTCTACAAAGGATGATAATTGTTATGAATAGTTTAAAAAAGTTTAAATATGAAGAAAATATACAATTAGCTTCACAAGTATTTGAACAATCCCTTGAAGGTATTATGATAACAGATGAAAACAATCATATAGTGATGGTAAATAGTGCTTTTGAAAATATGACTGGATTTGCTTTTTATGATGTAAAAGGTCTTCGAGCAAATATTTTAAAATCTGGTATAAACAACGATAAATTTTATGCAAATATGTGGGAACGATTAAATACCAAAGGTAGTTATCGAGGTGAGATCTGGAATCGTAAAAAAGATGGAACACAACTTGCTTGTTTTTTAAGTATAAAAGTTATTTATAACGAGCATGGAAAGGCACAAAACTATATTGCGATGTATTTAGATATCACTGAAAAGCTTCAAAATGAGGAAGCTATATATAAACTTGCATATCATGATATTTTGACAAAACTACCAAATCGAACTAAATTTAATCAGTACCTTACAACACTTTTAGAACAAAGAGAAAGAATACACAAAAAATTTGCACTACTATTTTTAGACCTAGATAACTTCAAATATGTCAATGACCAATTTGGTCATGATATTGGGGATTTACTTCTTATAAAAGTAGCTAAAATTTTTAAAACTATTTTACGAAAATCTGATTTTGTTGCAAGACTTGGAGGTGATGAGTTTACAATTATAGTTGATGATTATGAAAATATAAATCAGCTAAAAGCCTTGTGTAGTAAAATTATCAAAGCGTTGTCTATTCGTTTTACTATAAAAGGCAATAAGTTTACTATAGGCTCTAGCATTGGCATCTCTGTATTTGACAATGATGGCGCGACTCAAAAAGAACTAGTCAAAAATGCAGATACAGCAATGTACAAATCAAAACAAAATGGAAAAAATAGATTCACTTTTTATACCCAATCTATGAACGATGAACTCAATAGAAAAATTGAACTAGAAAATGGTCTAAAATATGCCATAAATTCAGGTGAATTTGAGATGTATTATCAAGCAAAAACTTCATTACGAACAGGTGAAATTATAGGAGCTGAAGCTCTTATACGCTGGAATAATCTGTTTTTAGGGATAGTTCCTCCAAATGATTTTATCCCTTTTGCCCAAGAGTGTGGACTTATTGGGGCTATTGGGGATTTTGTCTTAAATGATGTGTTTAAAAGAGTTCATGAGCTAACAAAATATAATAAAGATTTAGTGATCTCTGTCAATATATCAGCACTACAACTTGAAGAGAAAAATTTTGTAGCAAAAGTAAAAAAGTTTTTATTAGAAACAAACTGTGACCCAAAAAACATTGAGTTTGAGATAACAGAAACAATCATAATGACAAATATAGAAACTACAATACAAAAACTTTTGGAACTCAAAGCCTTAGGTATCTCTTTGTCTATAGATGACTTTGGAACTGGATATTCTTCTATGAGTTACTTACAAAAACTTCCTATTGATACGATTAAAATAGATAAATCATTTATAGACAATATCTCAACAAAAGAGGATACAACAATTTTAATCAATGCAATTGTTTCTTTATCAAAAGCTTTAAATCTTAAAACTGTAGCAGAAGGTGTAGAACAAGAGTTTCAAAAAAACTATCTTCAAAAAATACAGTGTGATAGTATGCAAGGGTATCTTTTCTCAAAACC
>JBATTX010000147.1:0-9693 GCA_049670825.1 Arcobacteraceae bacterium
ACATATCATAGATACTCTTTGCAAGAAAATTTTGAAAGTGATATAATTGTAGTTGATGTTATGGGAGAACTTATAAATATCTATGCAATTAGTGATGTAGTAATTTTAGGTGGTGGTTTTATAAAAACAGCTGGTGGACACAATCCAATAGAACCAGCTTTTTTTAATAATATTGTATTAAGTGGTGAAGTTATATTTAATCAAAAATCACTTTTTGAGTGTGTAAATAATTATTATCTGATTAAAAATGATGAACTAAAAAAATATTTGGATGATATACAAAATTTAAAACAAACAAGTTTAGGAAAAGCAGGAACTGTTGAGCCTATATTAAAATATATAAAGGATATATAACTATGGAAAAAGCATATAAATTATTAGCTATACAAGAGGGAATCTCAAATTCAAAAGCAAAAGAGCTTATTGATAAAGGTGTTGTTACCGTTATGGGTAAAAAACTGCAAGTAGCAAGAGGTGAACTTAAAGAGGATACAATCTTTAAGGTAAAGGATATTGCAAATGCACGAGTTATCTTTGAAGATGATGATATTTTAGTTGTTGATAAACCAGCACATTTAAATGCTCAAGAAGTTGAGAAAAAATTTCCACAAGCTGTTTTATTAAACAGACTTGATAAAGAAACAAGTGGTGTTATGCTTCTTGCAAAAAATGAAGAGTTTAGAAAAAAAGCGATTAATGAATTTAAAAACAATAAAGTTTATAAAGAGTATGTAGCTATTGTAGATGGAAAGATTGTTGAAGAAGAGGTTATTGATATGCCTATTTCAACAATTAAAGGGAAAGTTGCACGAAGTAGAATTGATGAACAATATGGAAAACCTGCAAAAACTACTGTATATCCAAATATGGTTGAGGGTAAAAAAAGTAAAATAAAAATCATTATTGAAAACGGAAGAACTCATCAAATTAGAGTACATTTACAATATGCAGGTATGCCAATTATTGGGGATTTACAGTATGGAAAAGCATCAAATCAAGTAACACGTGTGATGTTACATAGTAAAGTAACAAGAATCTTAGGGTATGAATTTCAAGCAAAAGAACCAAAAGAATTTTACCACTTCGGATTTTAGGAGGATATATGATAAGTTTATATGATGACAATGTAGCAAAAGAGTTTTCAACTGATTTAGAATTTAGAGTTTATACATCAAGATTATTAGGTGGAGATCCATCGTTAGTTTTACATGGTGGTGGAAATACATCAGTAAAAAGTGTAGTTGATGGTGAAGAGATACTTTATGTTAAAGGAAGTGGTTGGGACTTGGCAACGATTGAAGCAGCAGGTTTTGCACCAGTAAAACTTAATGTTTTAAAAGAGATGGCGACATTAAATCAATTAAGCGATAGTGAGATGGTATCTCAGCAAAAAGAAGCAATGATAGACAGATCTGCTCCAAATCCATCTGTAGAGGCTATTTTACACGCTATCATTCCTTTTAAGTATGTAGATCATACCCATAGTGATGCAGTTGTAACTATTTCTAATAGTGAAAATGGTGTTGAGTATATAAAAGAGATATATCCTAATTATTTAGTAATTCCTTATGTTATGCCAGGTTTTATCTTAGCGCAAACTATCTATAATCAATCAAAAAATCTTGATTGGGATAGTTGTGAAGGTATCATTTTACATAATCATGGTATTTTTACATTTGATAATGACCCAAAAATATCGTATGAAAAAATGATTGAAGGGGTAACAAAAGCTGAAGAATTTTTAGATAAAAAAGCCCCTTTAGTTTTAGAAAAATATGCACCAAGTGCAACATTAAATGTTGAAAATTTACAAGCTTTAATCTCAAAAGAGAAAGGTTATAATGTATTTGTAAAAATAAATCAATCACCACTTGCTTTACATTATGCATCACAAAAAGATATTTCGACAATTGCAACTCGTGGTGTTTTAACTCCAGAGCATATTATTAGAACTAAAAGAAATCCAATGATTATTGAAAATGGAAATATTCAAGAGTCATTAGACCATTTTGAAGAAGAATATTTAGAATACTATAACCAATTTACTTCAAATGAAATCATGTTAAACCCTAGTCCAAATTGGGCAGTAGTAAAAGATTTTGGAACTATAAGTTTTGGAAAAGATGAAAAAGAGGCTTCTGTAATAGAAGATATAAATAACCACACTATGAGAGCTGTTTTACGAGCTGACTTATTAGGTGGTTATGAAAGTATCAGTTTATCAGATAGCTTTGATATGGAATACTGGGAATTAGAACAAGCTAAATTAAAAAAATAGAGTGATTTAAAATCTACGTCCCCAAGATTATCTTGGGGATGAAAAGATATTCTATAATATATTTAACTGGTGTGCTAGATCATCAGCAATTCGTTTGTAGTTTCGAATGTCAAGTAGTTTATTTTGACCTTTGATTCCTACTTCTGCTACTTCATCTTTAGAAAGTGCAATAATCTCTTCAATCTTATCTTTTATAGAATTTTTGTCAAATTCACACATCCATGCTGAAGTATTATCTTCAAAAATTGATTCATTATTTTCATTCTTTGTCATTAAACATGGAACAGCAGATGAATAGTAATCAAGTACTTTCATAGGAGTTGAACTATTAAATAAAACAATATCAGGTAAAGAAGCAAGACCTACATCCGCTTTTGCTATTAACTCTAAAAGCTCATCTTTTGTATTTGCATTATAAAGTTCAACACAATCTTTAAGATCAGGGTATGAGTCCAACATATTTTGTGCATACTCTGGATCTTTTGTAGAGATCATAAGTTTGAATTTTGTTGGATCAACTAAACAAAATGCTTCCATGATAGTTTCAAACTCTCTTAATTTATCCAATGTACCAGCATAGAAAAATCTTTTTTCTTCACCTTCATGTTGGATGTTAGGGTGTAAAACCTCTGGATCAATAGCTGATGGGATGATAAATGTTCTTGTTTTTACATTTTTTAGATAATCATCTCTCATTTGTCTTGACGTAGGTAAAAAAATATCACATTGATTAATCAGATTTGCTTCTGAGAATGTTTTTACTTTATTACTAATTACATCAAAAAAACTTTTTTTGTTGTTTGCTTCATCTTTTTGTAATTTTGCTATTCTTTTTGGAAATGATAATCTATATCCCAAAATAAAGTTGTATTCGTGTTTTACACTAATTACCTCTTTGAGTATTGCTGTATGATTTCGCACAAATACATATTTGTATTTACCTATATAAATCTTGTTTCTATCAAGTTCATCAATAATTTCGTGTTTGTATTTTAATGGCATGATAAAATGATTACCATTTTTAATTTCAAATTTTTCACTTGTTTTAGAAAAATACATAATATCAACCTCATAATGTTGCCCTAAATATTTTTCAAAAAGTGGTCCAATAAAACTATGCTCTTTACTTTCATTTTGATCTGTTAAATATAAAAATTTTTCCATAATATTCCTTTTTTTAAAATGTATCATTTAAGTGTAGCAATTAAATAGCAAATATATCAAAATTACACATAATAATATTTTAGTAAAATTTATTTTACCAAAAATGAGTATATTTTACACATTAAAATAATCAAAGTATTAAATAAATAATTTATAAATAAATAAAACATAAAACTTTTTAACAGTTAATTTTGCTATAATTTATAGTATAAATAGATACATAAGGATACTTTTTGAAATATTTAATGGCAATAGATGCAGGTACAGGTAGTGTAAGAGCAGTTATTTTTGACACAAAAGGAAATCAAATTTCTATGAGTCAATCAGAATGGACACATATAGAAGAAGAGGGTGTTCCAAATTCAATGAGTTTTGATTGTCTAAACAACTGGGAACTTGTATTAGGTTGTATAGAAGAATCAATAACAAAAGCAAATATTGACCCTAAAGATATTCTAAGCGTGAGTTCAACAAGTATGCGAGAAGGGATTGTACTTTATGATAATGATGGTGTAGAGATATTTGCTGTTGCAAATGTAGATGCTAGAGCTAGCAATGAGGTAAAGTATTTAAAAGAACAATTTGATGGAGTTGAAGAAGATTTTTATTCACAATCAGGTCAAACATTTGCTTTAGGTGCAATACCTAGAATAATGTGGCTAAAAAACAACAAACCTGAACTTTATGAACACGTAGAATATATCTCTATGATAAGCGATTGGATACTGTATAAACTAAGTGGTATAATTGCTAGTGAACCAAGTAATGCAGGAACTGCTGGAGTATTTAGTTTGGAGAATCGTGATTGGGTTTCTGAAATGGCTAAAAAAGTTGGTATCAAAGATGATATATTTCCCGAAGTATATGAAACAGGTGAGGTACTAGGTACGGTTAGTAATCCTTTCTGTGCTTTAGATCCTTCGACACTAGTAGTGATGGGTGGTGGTGATGTTCAGCTAGGAAGTGCAGGTTTAGGTGTAGTAGAAAATGGTGATGTAGCGATTCTTGGAGGTTCATTTTGGCAACAAGTAGTAAATATGCCAAGTGCAACAGTTCCCCCAAAAGATATGAGTATTCGTGTAAATCCACATGTAATACCACAACTTTCTCAAGCAGAAGGGATCACTTTTTTTAGTGGACTCGTGATGCGTTGGTTTCGAGATGCTTTTTGTGATATGGAAAAACTTGAAGCAAAACAAAGAGGTATCGATGTATATGAAGTGCTTGAAGAGAAAGCCTCAAATGTACCTGTTGGATCATACGGAATCATCCCTATATTTAGTGATAGTATGAAATATGGTAAATGGTATCATGCAGCTCCTAGTTTTTTAAATCTTAGCATAGACCCAACTATTTGTAACAAAGCAAGTATGTTTAGAAGTTTACAAGAGAATGCGTGTATAGTAAGTGATATAAATCTTAAAAAAATAGAAGCTTTTAGTGGTATTAAAACAGAGCAAATCGTGTTTGCAGGAGGAGCAAGTAAGGGGAAACTTTGGTGTCAAATACTTGCAGATGTTACAGGCTGTATTGTAAAAATTCCAAATGTGACTGAAGCTAAAGCATTAGGCGCAGCTATGGCTGCTGGAGTTGGAGCAGGAATATACAAAGACTTAAAATCTGCAGCGAAGGAGTTAGTAGCTTGGGATAAAGCGTACACACCAAATATTCCAAATCATGAATTATATAAAAGTGTGAAAGAGACTTGGCAAAAAGCATATAATGAACAGTTAAAATTAGTTGATAATAATATTACAACTTCAATGTGGAAAGCACCGGGTCTGTAGTTTAAAATAAATTCGATAAAATACAAAGATAAAAGAGAAGGACAAAATATGACAATTACAAAAAGAGTAACATTTATAGCAAAAGAGGGCTGTGAAGAGAAGATGAAAGAACTTTTAACAGCTATGGTAGAACCATCAAAAAAAGAACCTGGGATTATTTTCTATGATATCTTCCAATGTAAAGAAAATAAAAGAAAATTTTACGCAGTAGAATCTTGGGAAAATGAAGCAGCATTAGATGGTCACAAAGCTACAGAACACTACGCAGTGTACAAATCAAGTTTCGAGCCATATTGTGATGATAAATACACAGAAGAGTTAGATATTCTTGGATAGTATTATTTATGATATAAAAAAAGGGGAAAGTCATTTGACTTTCCCCTTTTTTATTAGTGCTGATATAGATTATACTATATCACACCCTTTTTCACCTTCGATTATCTCACCGATAACATAACCATCAGTCTTAGATAAGATCTCATCTACTTGTGAAGCATTTGCTACGAAAATCATACCTACACCCATGTTGAATGCTCTAAACATCTCAGCATCTTCTACATGTTGACCCATAAGCTCGAAAATTGGTAATACTCTTACTTGGTCTCTTTTTACAACAGCTCTTAAGTTATCTGGTAAAACTCTTGGTAAGTTTTCAACGATTCCACCACCAGTGATGTGTGCAAGAGCATTGATGTTTTCTTTACAAGCTTTGAAATCTTTTACATAGATTCTTGTTAGCTCTAAAAGTGTATCAATAAGTGTTCTTCCATTGAAATCATCTTCAAATTTCATACCTAATTTTTCTAGTAATAGTTTTCTTACTAGTGAGAAACCATTTGAGTGAACACCTGAACTTGGTAGTGCGATTAAAACATCACCAGCTTCTACACGAGAAACTCTATCCATCTCAGATTTTTCAGCGATACCTACACAAAAACCAGCTAAATCAAAATCACCATCTTTGTACATACCTGGCATCTCAGCAGTTTCACCACCAATTAATGCACACTCACTTCTAATACAACCCTCAGCTATACCTTTTACAACTTGTGTAGCTTCATCAACTTCAAGTTTAGCTGTAGCATAATAATCTAAGAAAAATAATGGCTCACCAAAGTTACAGATTAAATCATTTGAACACATAGCAACTAAATCAATACCAACAGTGTCAAATTTTCCACTATCAATTGCAAGTTTTAGTTTTGTACCAACACCATCTGTTCCAGCTAAAATAACTGGTTCTTTATATCCTTTTGGTAATTCAAATGCACCTGCAAAAGAACCAATTCCACCTAAAACACCTGGGATCATTGTTGATTTTACATGCGGCTTTATATTCTCTACGAAACTGTTCCCAGCATCTATATCTACACCAGCGTCTTTGTATGAAATTGTACTCATCTTTTACTTCCTATATCACATTTATTTGTTAACGTACAAAGCGGACAAAAGTTTGTCAGTCCTACTATAAGAGGTATTACTCCTAAGTACCACCATGACCAACTTAAACTTCCATCACTTAGTAAATAACCAATCATAATAGCAACAAGCCCAATGATGATTCTAAATGGTCGACAAAAGTGTTTTATCTTTTGATATATATTCATAATTTTCCCCTTTAGTTTTTCTAAGTTATTTGCATTTAACTATTTTTTGGTATTATATCCAAAATTAATTTAAAAGGCTTATAAATGGCAAGTAGTGATAATAAAAACTTCGCGTATGATGAGATGATGGTACATGTACCAATGTGTTCTCACAAATATATTAACAAAGTTTTAGTAGTAGGAGAAGTATCAGAAGATTTTAAAAATGAATTAGCAAAACATGAATGTAAAGATATCGTATATAGTGATGAATTAAATATAGATGATAAATTTGATGTGATTCTTTACACTAAAGGAGTGCCAACTGAACTTGATATGGCAAATGTAGAAAGATGTATAGAACCAAAACAAGGAATTTTTGTAACAAATGCTACATCTCCTAGTAGAGATTTAGAAGCTTCTAAAGAAGAGTTGAAAAATATAGGTAAAAACTTTTGGATCTGTATGCCATATAGTTTTGGACATACTACTCTTGTATTTGCTTCAAAAAAATATCATCCTCAAGCTGAGATTGTATTGCAAGTTTCAGATCTATTAGAAGGGTGTAACTATTACAATACAGAGTTACAAAATTCTGCATTTGTATACCCAACATATATCACAAAAGCGATAACTGGTATTGCAAAACGATAATAACGCATTTAAACATGCAGTAGTTTTAACAGGGGGAATCGCAACAGGTAAAAGTACTGTTGCATCCCTATTTATGCTGCATGGTTTTTTAACTATAGATGCTGATAAAATAGCTCATAAGCTACTTGATATTCATCATGAAAAAATTGCTGAACTATTTGGTAGTGAGTATATTGAAGATAAAAAAGTTTTGAGAAAAAAGTTGGGACTACTTATTTTTAATAATGTAGATGAAAAAACAAAACTAGAAAATTTTATCCATCCTCTGATTAAAGATGAAATTATCAACCAAGCAAAAATATTCGAATCACAAAAAAAACCGTATTTGATCGATATCCCATTATTTTTTGAAAGACAACATTATGATATTGAAAAATCAATTGTTGTATACATACCAAAACAGATGCAAATAGAACGGTTAAGAAAAAGAGATAATTCTAATGAAGAAGAAGCATTGAGTCGTATCAATAATCAACTTGATATAGAAAAGAAAAAAACAATGGCTACATTTGTTATTGATAATACAAAAGATTTAAAAAACCTTCAAAATGAAGTAGAACGAGTAAAAAACTTACTCATATAGATTAAATGTCACCATTTAATCTACCTAATCATACTATAACTTTTGAGAAAAAGCAGCTACGCTTTTCCTGCTAACATACCATATACTGTCATTGGTTTTAGTAAATATACTTTTAAAAGCCACCAAATATATCTTTCTTTTGTAGGGTCAAGTAGTGAGATCATGGAAGCATTTTTTCCACTCCCTAAATCTTTTGATGCCCAGTTAAACTCTGCTAACATAACTGTACCTATATTTGTAATAAGTGGACATACTGTATATCCATCATATTTAGCATTTGTTGTAGGAATTGTTCCTGTTTCCATCATAGATATGATATTGTTTACGACAACTTTATATTGTTTTCTTGCACTTCCACCAGTTTTTCCCATTGGAACAGCTGCAATATCTCCTAGAGCAAATACATTTGGATATTTAACATGTTGCATTGTTTCTTTATTTACTGGTACCCAACCTTTTGTAGAACCTAATTTTGAGTTGCCAATCTCATCTGGTGCTTTCATAGGTGGTGTAACATGAATAAAATCAAACTCTTTTTCAACTGATGTGTGAATTATCTCTTTTACATTCTCTTCTAAATCTTCATCATACACTTCATTAAACTTACTATGATCATCAAACACAGCTATGCCATCTTTTATCTCTAATAAATTATGATTGTATGAGTATTTCATATCTCTTTTTTCAAATTGCTTTACAATCGCTTCATGGTAATCTTTGATTCCAAACATTGTGCCACCATTTGGATAAAAATGTAAGTTTGCATTTGCTCTTGCATCTTTGCCTGCTTCATTAAGTCTTGCATTTGCAAGATACATAATTTTTTTAGGAGCCCCTCCACATTTAATAGAAGTTTCAGGGTGTGTAAAAAGAGCATTTACTTTTTGACCTAGTTTTGCTTTTTCTATAAATGCTTGTAGGTTTGTCCAAGTTTGTTCAGCCCCATCAATTGTATAGATTGACGATACACCTTTTTGAGTCAGCAGTTTTATAGCTTCTTCATTTTCTCCAGCAGAATAAAGTTCTCCCACATCTTCAAGACCTTTGATTCCTGCATAGTTGAGTTTTACACCTGCAGCAATAACTAAATAATCATATTTTAGAATAGTTCCTTTATCTGTTGTAACAGTGTTGTTATCTGGATCAAACTCTACTGCTTTTTCAGATATAAGAGTTGCGCCATTTGGAACAAAATCATCCCTGTTGTATAACACATCTTTTTTCTTCCATATTCCACTCCCTACTAAAGTTTGTCCTGGTTGGTATGATGCAGATTTTTTTAAAGGTTCAATGATTGTAATATCTGGATGAGTAAGGCTATTTGTGAGTCTTGCAGCTGTTGAAATTCCAGCTAGTCCTCCACCCACAATAAGAATTTTTGCCTTTGCAATACTTGATGTTGTTGAAGCTTCTACTTCAGTAGAACCAACTAAAAAAGATGCTCCACCTAAACCCATCATTTTCATAGCATCGCGACGAGAGATACCTTGTTGTTTTAGTATCGTATCTAACTGCTTTAAATCTTCTTTTAGATTTCTATTTTCAATCATCTATTTTCCTTTACTTTTTTTAATTATTAATATAAGTTAAGACTATCACAAAAGAAATAATAAATACCTTAAAATTTACTCGACATTCTTC
>JBATTX010000148.1:0-6583 GCA_049670825.1 Arcobacteraceae bacterium
CTATTAATGGAAGCTTAGCACATACACTAGCAGCATTAAATTATACTCAAAATAATTATTCTATGACACCTCAAGATTTAGTTAATGAGATTAAAAAACTATAAAGATAATTTAGATAGTATACGTGAATTTACGAAATAATATAAATATAAATATAATAAAAGGAAATATAATACTATGAACGATAATATTTTAAAAATTGGAAACTATGAATTTAACTCAAGACTTATTGTAGGAAGTGGAAAATATGATTCATTTCAAACTACAAGAGATGCAACAATCGCAAGTGGAAGTGAGCTTATCACTGTAGCAATTAGAAGAGTAAATATCACAAATCCAAATGAAGAAAACCTACTTGATTATTTTAAAGATACAAATATTAAACTTTTACCAAATAGTGCAGGGTGTTTTACTGCAGAAGAAGCGATCACTACATTTAGACTTATGAGAGAAGCTACAGGTATTGATATTATTAAACTGGAAGTAATAGGTGATGCTGCTAAAACTTTATATCCAGACGTAATAGAAACAATTAAAGCGTGTGAAGTATTAAAAAAAGATGGTTTTACAATTATGGCATATACAAGTGATGACCCAATCATTGCAAAAAAACTTGAAGATGCTGGGGCAGATGCAATCATGCCACTTGCAGCTCCTATTGGATCTGGACTAGGTATTCAAAATCCATATAATATTGCATTTATCAAAGATGCGGTAAATGTACCAGTGATCGTTGATGCTGGATTAGGATGTGCTTCAGATGCAGCAGTTGCTATGGAGTTAGGAGCTTGTGGTATTTTAGCAAATACAGCAATTGCACAAGCTCAAAATCCTATGATGATGGCAGAAGCTTTCAAACATGCAGTAATAGCTGGAAGAATGGGATATAAAGCAGGAAGAATTCCTAAAAAACCTTATGCAACAGCTAGTTCACCTATCGATGGTTTGATACAGTTTTAAAACTTTGTAAAGGCGATAAACCCTTTATTTATCGTCTTTTATATGAAATTTTAAAATTCTTTTTAAAAACTCTTGACATTTGCAATAAATTTTATTATAATTCCACCCACATTGAGACACAGTCTTATGTTTAGTTCGGAGTGTAGCGCAGTCTGGTTAGCGCACCTGGTTTGGGACCAGGGGGCCGGAGGTTCGAATCCTCTCACTCCGACCATGTTATTTAAAATACAAATTTTATAAAATTCTGATGGTAGGATTAGCTCAGTCGGTTAGAGCGTCTGGTTGTGGTTCAGAAGGTCGTGGGTTCGATTCCCATATCTTACCCCATTTAATTTTTAAAAATGCTTCCTTAGCTCAGCTGGATAGAGCAACGCCCTTCTAAGGCGTAGGTCACACGTTCGACTCGTGTAGGGAGTACCATTATTACTATCAATTAACTACATCTATATGCGGATGTGGTGAAATTGGTATACACGCCAGACTTAGGATCTGGTGCTTTACGGCGTGGAGGTTCAAGTCCTCTCATCCGCACCATGTGTAGTTACTTGATAGTAATCGAAATGAGCCCCTTGGTTAGGGGCTTTTTTTATGCCTGAAAATTAGTTTAATTAATATAATTAAGTATTTAATTTTATTAAACTTAGTGTACAATTTCGTAAAGGATTCGTACATGCAAATAAAAAATAAGTCAAAACTGTTAATTATTCTTTTTCTATCCGTATTGGTAATAAATACGATAGGAATATTTTATTCACTCAACAAAATCAAAGCTGCAAATAACCATTTAATTGAAGAATCAAATAATGTAAAAATTTTTCAAGAACTAAAATTTACCCTAAAAAACTTACAAGAGATATCTACGGACACTGCGCTTATTGGAGATAATGCTGGATTAAAAGAGATAAAAAAAGTTGAAAAGCAATATCATCAAATTAACTCAATGATTATGGGGAAAAGTATAAACATTGATAATAGAAAAAATTTGGAATTAATTCATCAACATTTTGAAGAATATTCAAAAGCTCTTTATAAAATGGCTGAATTTGGAATACAAAATGTTATGGCTAAACAAAATTCTAAAAATACTATGAAAGAATTTGATCTTGCAGTAGAAAAATTAGAAAAAGATGTAGAAGGAATGGTATTTTTAAATAAATATCAACTATTAGAATTTAAATACAATATTGTTTCAATTCAAGAGATTCTTACTGATGCATTAGCCGTAGGTGATTTGTCAGGATTGGCAGATGTAGATGTCATTTATAATAATCTTGCAAAACAAATTAGTACAGTACAACTTAATCAACCTTTATATAAAAATGATTTAATGGTTTTAAAGAAAAATTTAGAAGTGATGATATCTTTAGGTAAATCAATGGCTAAGTATGGTTCAATCATAAATGAAACAACAGATAACATCAGTACACAGATGGAGCTTATAGATAGACATTTTGATACAATTGACGCAAGTATAAATAATATAGTTGAAAATGAAAATAGTTTGATGAATGATTCTATAGAATATGATAAACTAGTGATTTCTACATTTGAAATCGTTTCTTTAATACTCACAATTATATTTGCTATTGCAGTTATTGCATTGTTTTTTATATTGAAAAATATTTTAACTAATATCTTAAAACTTGATAATGCTATGATAGGATTAACACAAAATACTATAACTGAAGTTGATATTCAAAGTAATGATGAAATTGGAAATATCTCTAATAACTTTAATCAATATATTAAAAAGATTGAACAGGGTGTACAACAAGATATAAAAGTGATTGATGAAGCTAGTGTTGTAATAGGAAAAGTAAATGCTGGTTTATTTAATGATAGAATCCGTCAACAAGCTAACTCCCCAGAGATTAAAAAACTTATAGATGTAATTAACTCTATGATTGATACAACACAATATAAGTTAACAGAACTTTCTAAAGTACTTGACACTTTAGCAAATGCTAAATTTGATGTAACAATAAATAGAGTTGAAGGAACTACAGGGTTAGTGGCATCATTATTTCATGGGATGCAAGTAACACAATCTACAATGAATGAAGTGATGGCATTGATGGATAACTCAACAAAAAGATTGACATTTGGAGCAAGTGATTTATCTGATGCTGCACAAGAGCTAAGCAACTCGTCTAATCAGCAGGCAGCTGCTTTAGAGCAAACAGCAGCTGCAATTGAAGAGGTTACATCAACCATTGTACATAGCACTGAAAATACAATTAAAATGTCACAATATGCAAAAAATGTGACAAAATCAAGTGAAAAAGGGATTCTTCTTGCTAATCAAACATCAACTTCAATGGATGAATTAAGTACTGAGATTAACACAATTAATGATGCAATTAAAATTATTGATCAAATTGCATTTCAAACAAACATACTTTCTCTTAATGCAGCAGTAGAAGCAGCAACAGCAGGTGAAGCTGGAAAAGGTTTTGCAGTTGTTGCACAAGAGGTGAGAAACTTAGCTTCAAGAAGTGCAGAAGCTGCAAATCAGATTAAACAGTTAGTAGAAAGTGCAAAAAATAAAGCTAATGATGGGAAAAATGTAGCCTTTATGATGATTGAAGGATTTAATGAATTAAATAATGATATTACATCAACTATTGCAATTATAGATGATGTAGCAAATGCTACAAAAGAACAACAAGAAGCGATGAATCAGATTAATAATACCGTAAATTCATTAGATCAAGCTACACAAAAAAATGCATCGCTTTCATCTCAAATAAGTGATATGGCACTCGTAACAAAAGATTTAGCTGTGCAACTTCAAGGAGCTGTTGATAAAACTACTTTTAGTCAAGAAGCAAAGAGAAGGGTTTGTGATACCAGTATGATTTTTGATTTAAATAAATTAAAATCTGACCATATTAACTTAAAAAATACAAATTTTTGTATGTGTAAAGTTGGTGATAAGGTAAATGTTAAAAAACATACAGAATGTGATATGGGTAAATGGATTATTGCAAGTGAAAATAAAGAGTTTGCTCAAACAAAGCTTTGGGATGATTTAAAATCTGCTCATAAAAGATATCATGGAATGATTCAAGATACTGTAGATTTATATAAAGATAATTATGCAAATGGTCAAATTTTTTCTGTAACAGAGAATTTAGAACAGCAAATTGATAAAATTTTTACAAGTTTAGATAAACTCAAAGAACATAATTGTAATTTACAATTTGAGAAAAGGAAATAATAGTCATGTCAAAAGAAACAGTTTTACAAGATGATGCTTTTTTAGTAAGTGAAACAGATAGTAAAGGCAATATTATTTTTGCAAATGATGAATTTTGTACAGTAGCAGAGTACAATAAAGAAGAGTTATTGGGACAGCCTCACAATATGGTACGGCATCCAGATATGCCAAAAGCTGCTTTCAAAGATTTGTGGGATACTGTTCATGATAATAAAGTATGGGAAGGTTATGTAAAAAATAAAACAAAATCTGGTGGATATTATTGGGTTTTTGCAACGGTATATCCTTATACAAATGAAAATGGCGAAAAGTGTTATATGTCTTGCAGACGAAAACCATTAAGAGAAGATGTTACTAAATATGATGCACTTTATAAAACGATGTAAAGTAATCTAAATTAAATGAATTTGATAGAATTATCACAAGAGATTATTTGATTCAATAAAAAAGAGGTATATTGAAAAACATAAGAACAGAAACGAGCATATTAAATTTGATAAAGTATGGAGCAATTAGTTCTGTATGTATTCTTGCTATTTTAATTACAGTATTTTTTATTGCACAAAAAAATACACAGTTAGAAGAAGATATAAAAAATATTGAAAAAGAATACATAGTACAGAATAAACAAATGACTGAGAATTTAGTAAATAAAATATATTCACTTATCGATTTAGAAAAAAAGTTTGAAAGAATTGCATATAATAAGGAATTAGAAGAAGAGATCAATCAAGCACATCAAATAGCTTCGCAAATTTACCTTAATAATATCAATAGGTCAGACTATTCCAAAGAAAAAACATTAAAATTAATCAAAGAAAGTATTAGTAAATTTAGGTTTAACATAGCAAATGGATATATATTTATATATGAAATGACTGGTAAAGTGATCTTAAATACACAGTTTCCTAATTTAGAAAATAAAAATCTTTGGAATTATAAAGATGAAAAAGGAACTTTAATTGTTCAAGAGATGAATAAAATTTTACAAGAAAAAGATGAAACTTACTATGATTGGTATTGGAAAAAAAAAGAGGATAATAGTGTCGCAGAAAAAAAGAGAGGATATTTCAAAAAGTTTGAACCATATAATTTATTTATAGGAACAGGATATTATGAAAGTGATTTTATAAAAGAAACTCAAAAAAGAGTTTTATCAAAAATCAATAGTTTTAAACTAACAAAACCTGAGCATATTTTTGTATATGATAAGGAAGGAACTTGTTTAGTTAATCCAAAAAAAGAATTGATTGGTGTAAATAGAATAAATACTAAAAATGAAAGTGGTGTATATGTTCTAAAAGATATGATTGATTATACTTTGAAAAATAAAGAAGGATTTGTTCGATACAATGGGACTGTAGTTCTTAATAAAACTTTAAAATTTCATGATAAAGTTTCTTTTGTAAAACTCTATGACGATTGGAACTGGATGATAGGAAGTGGATTTTATTTAGAAGAATTGTCAAAAAAAATTCAAAGAAAACAAGACAAGTTAATTTTATCTAATCAAAAAAATATTCAAAATATCGCTATTTTAGCTATTTTTATTACAGCTATTATGTTAATTATCTCTTTTTATTTATCTAAAATAATAGAAGAGACTTTTAGTAATTATAAAATACAAGTTTCTGATGAAATGAATAAATCATTAGAAAAAGAAAAATTACTAATATATCAATCAAAAATGGCAACAATGGGTGAGATGATAGGTAGTATTACCCATCAATGGAAACAGCCACTTAGTTTATTAAGTATGTCTAGTGGAATGCTTAGACTAAGCAGAGAAGATAAAAATGTATTTACAGATACACAAATAGATGAATCTCTAAATAGTATAGATTACGCTATTGATAATATAAACCATACAATAAATGATTTTAAGAACTTTTTTAATCCAAATAAGGAAAGAACTTTATTCTTAATTTCAGATGCAATTGATGAAACATTTAAACTTATATCTTCACAGTTTAAAAATAATAATATTGAAATTATTAAAAATATAAGTGATGTAAGTGTATATGGTTCACAAAATGAATTACAACAAACATTTATTAATTTATTAAAAAATGCAAAAGAGGAACTTGTTAAAAAAAGTTCTAGTGATAAAAAATTTATCTTTATAGATATATATTCAGATAAAAGTAACGCAATTATAAAAATAAAAGATAATGCAAATGGAATAACAGAAAATATTATAAATAAGGTGTTTGATTCATATTTTACTACAAAAGACAAAGATGGTGGAAGTGGTATTGGATTATACATGTGTAAACAAATTATTGAGGGCAGTATGAAAGGTATAATTTCTGTTGAAAATATAGAATTTATTTATGAAAAAGAAAACTACAAAGGTGCAGAATTCACAATTTCAATCCCAATGGATTTGAGAGATTGTGATAA
>JBATTX010000149.1:0-11950 GCA_049670825.1 Arcobacteraceae bacterium
GGTGAAAATTTTACTAAAATTAAAGAATACAAAAAAGCATTACAGTGGCTCAATGAAGCTGAAAAATTAAACGACGGAATTGCTGCTATACAAATCTCTGAGGTATATGAAAAACTAGCAAATAGATATGCAAGAGCACACAACTATAAAGAAGCATTAAAACTTTATGAAAAAGCACTCAATGTAAGAGACAAAAAGCTTCAAAATAAAATAGACAAAATCAAAAAACTTTTAGATCACCAATCAAAACTTACAGAAGATACAAGAAAAGCAGTGACAAAAAGTTCTCCACCATGGACACACGCTGTAGGAAGATTAATCATCCCGACAAAACTTCAATTTATAAATGAAAAACAATACACTACAAAAAATAAAAAATGTTCAGCAACTCTTGTAAATTTAGCACCAAATACTGATTCAAGTATCATTGTTACAGCATCACACTGTTTAACTCAGTATGATAAAACAGCTGGTCCTTTAAAATTTATCATTCAAAATAATAAAAAAATTATGATTTACAGAATAGCTAACATAGAGTTTGATAGTAAATTTCAAATCAAAAAGATGAAAACAACTACTGACTTTGCTATTTTATCTTTACACGAGCCAATATCAACAGATGATGTAAAAGCGATGGTGATTCAAAAAAAATCATTTGCTGATTTACAAACAAGAACTGTTAAAAATTTTGGTTCGCTAGCTGGTTTTTCAGGAGATATAGCACAGTATGGTGAAAAACTCACTTATGATCCAAACTGTAGATTGAAATCATACAACTCAATGTATGGAGCAAGTACATGTTCTGGATTTAACGGAGCTTCTGGTGGTCCAATAGTACTTACGACAACAAATGATGATAAAAATTTCAAATATTATTATGTTGGTGTAGTTTCACACTTTCGAAATAAAAATTACAAAAATATTTATTTTGCACCTCATCATATATTTTATGACAGATTAGAAAAAATAATAAGGGATTTTAATTAAATCCCTTCAGCAATCATTGCATCTGCTACTTTTTTAAATCCAGCAATATTTGCTCCATCAACATAATTGCCCTCAACACCATACTCTTGAGCAGTCAAGTGAACTCTCTTACAAATTTCTCTCATTGTTTTCTCGAGCATACCATCTACTTTTTCATAACTCCATCGTATCATTGCAGCATTTTGTGACATCTCAAATTCACTTACCACTACTCCACCAGCATTTGCGGCTTTTGCAGGAGCAAATAAAATTTCATTTTCTTGAAATAGTTTTGTAGCTTCTGGAGTTGATGGCATATTTGCACCTTCACTTACTGAGATACATCCGTTTTCTATAAGATTTTTAGCATCAACAACAGTAAGTTCATTTTGAGTAGCACAAGGAAAAGCACAATCACAAGGAATATTCCACACCTCATGTCCACCCTCAGGATAATCTTCTACTTTTGTATAAATAGTATCACTATGCTCTTTACAATATTCTTCTAAAGAAACTCTTCGTTTGAGTTTTAGCTCTTTTAGTAATTGAAGGTTAATACCTCTTGGGTCATAAATAGTTCCTTTACTATCTGTACAAGTTACTGGTTTTGCTCCTAATGCATAAAGTTTTTCAATAGTATGAATAGCAACATTTCCTGCTCCACTTACTGTACATACTCTATCTTTAAAGCCATCTTTACCAGCAAATTTCAACATCTCATCAGTAAAATAAACACAACCATACCCTGTAGCTTCTGGTCGCATCAGACTTCCACCAAACATAAAAGGCTTCCCTGTCAATATCCCTTCGTATGTTGATGTAATTTTTTTATACTCACCAAAAAGATATCCTATCTCGCGAGCACCTACTCCAATATCCCCAGCTGGTACATCTATTCGTGGACCTATATACTTATGTAATTCTGTCATAAAAGCACTACAAAATTTCATAATTTCAAAGTCTGATTTCCCTTTTGGGTCAAAGTCACTTCCACCTTTTGCTCCACCTATAGGAAGCCCAGTCAGAGAGTTTTTTAAAATCTGTTCGAACCCTAAAAATTTTAAAATACCACTATTAACACTAGGATGAAACCGAAGTCCACCTTTGTATGGTCCAAGTGCATTATTGAACTGTACCCTATATCCTGTATTTACTTGAATATTTTGGTTATCATCCATCCATACAACTTTGAATTTAAACTCTCTATCTGGATTAGTCAATCTTTCTATAATCGAATGTCGTTCGTAAATAGGGTCACTGTTAATAACGGGAGCAATACTCTCTAATACCTCTTCTACTGCTTGAAAAAATGTTTCATCTTTTGAACAGTTACTTTTTTTTATATTTTCTATTATCTCATCTGATATCGCCATGTATAAAAATCCTTCATAATCATCGTATCACAAAGTATATCTAAAAATATTTCTTTTGCCTATTAGAGAAAAAAGTGTTATAATAAATCATGGAAACACATGACTTTTTTTTAACACTTTTTCTAATATTAATAGTCGCACGATTCTTAGGGGAGATATTTGCCCGTTTTGGTATCCCATCTGTTCTAGGAGAACTCAGTGCTGGTATTCTTTTAGGTTCATCTGTTTTAGGCATAATTGAACCAAATGAGATACTCAAAATTTTAGCTGAAATTGGTATCATTCTTTTACTATTTGAAGTGGGACTTGAAACTGACTTTAAACGATTAAAAGAAGCTGGGATGAAATCTTTTGTTGTAGCAATACTTGGTGTGATATTACCTTTTAGTGTGGGATTAAGTGTCGGATATTATATCTTTGACTTATCTTTTAATATCTCATTATTTATAGGGGGAACTCTAACAGCCACAAGTATAGGGATTACTCTTCGAGTTTTAAAAGATATCCATATGGAAAAAACAAATATTGCTCAAATAGTTATAGGAGCTGCTGTTATTGATGATATTATTGGGATTATCCTTTTAGTCTTTATATATGATTATTCCATATCCAAAGAAGCAAACTTTACGCATACTTTAAGCGTAGCTGGTATGGTAGCAATGTTTTTAGTTTTAGCTCCACTTTTAGCCAAAACATTATCTTTTTTGATACATAAATTTCATGGGAAACATTTAGTTCCAGGATATATCCCTACTATTATTATCTCACTAATTTTATTTTTTGCATATCTTTCACACTTAGTAGGAGCACCTGCGATTTTAGGTTCTTTTGCAGCTGGTATTGCACTATCTAGACGCTTTTTCTTACCATTTGGAGCATTTTTAAGTACCAATGAAAAACTGCTCAAACATGTTCAAGATAATATGACACCTATTATACAGATATTTACACCTATATTTTTTGTTATGGTTGGATTATCTATGGATCTTCGTGTGATTGATTTTACATCATTGTCTTTTTGGATTATGGGACTTACTTTTATTTCTATTGCATTTATTAGTAAATTTATAGGTGCTTTTTTTATCTTTCAAAAATGTTTACGAAACAATGTAGTAATTGGTATCTCTATGATTCCAAGAGGGGAAGTGGGACTTATTTTTGCAGAGATGGGAAGAGTAAATAATATTCTTCCAAATGATATCTACGCAATGCTAATTTTTGTAATCATCATCACAACTGTTGTACCACCTTTTTTACTAAAAAAATATTTTAAAGCAGAGTGTGTTTAGTCACTCTGTTATAAAAAACTTTCAATCAAAAACAACCACCCTACTACGACAACTGGACCTAATAATCCAGCTACTAAACCTAAAATTAAAAAGTCTTTTGAATCAACTTTTTTACTTGAATAGATAATAGCATTTGGTGGAGTCGATACAGCCAAACTCATAGCAAATGAAGCACTTAAAGCGACTGCTACTACAACCATTACTGAAGCTTGTTGACTAATTGTGATTGCTATTGCTATAACTATAGGAAGCATGATATTTGTAGCTGCTGTGTTACTCATGAAGTTTGAGATAAGTACTACTATATATGAAAATACAAACATCAAAAGAAGCATCGATAAACCATCTGTTGAGATAAGTGTCGCAAACCACATATCAAGTCCACTTTTTGAAACAGCAAGTCCTAAACTTAACCCACCAATAATTAATATAATCACATCCCATCGTATTTGACAAATATCATCTGCATCAAGTATCCCAAAAAGTGTAAATCCAATAATTGGAATAAGCGAAACTACCGTTGTAGGAATATGATGCAATGGACCAGTTAGCCACAAAATAATTGTAATAGCAAATATTATCATCGTGATATTCTTTTTCCAACTAGGAACTGTAGGTATTTTTGAAAACTTTGTAGTAGAGTCGTCAAAGTGTTTTACCTCTTTGATAATTTTTAGATCAATAAAAGGTTCACTCGATGGATAGAGTTTTAATATCACAAACCGTAAAATTATAGTTACAATAAGTGCAGGCACTACAGCTATACCCATCCACCCTATAAATGATGGTGCATTTTCACCTAAAATACCCACAGCTATTGCATTTGGCGGAGTTCCAATAATTGTACCCATTCCACCTAAATTTGCACCTATTACAACAGCTAAAAGTACTGCTTTTTTAAAAGGATTTGATTCTTTGATGTGTGTTAAAAGAGGTATTAAAATTGTCATCATCATAGCAGCTGTTGCGGTGTTTGAGATAAACATAGAAAGTACAAAAGTGATACCAATAAGTCCTGTGATGATATTATGCGGACGACCACCCACATAAAAAAGTATTTTTTTCGCTAACCACAAATCAAGTTTTGTTTTAGAAGCAGCTGATGCCATAATAAAACCAGCTAAAAATAAAAATATCAAAGGGGATGACCAAGGTTGTAAATACACTTGCCACGCTTTTGACCCACTTGCAAAATCAAAATTTGGATAACCCAATAAAACTATCTCAAGAGCTATAACTAAAAGAGAAACAGCAAAAGCAGGTATCGCTTCACTTATCCAAAGACCAGCAGCAAATATCAAAATAAATAATGTGTAAGTCATATTTTTATCTATTCCATAATCAGGAAGAAAAGCAACTAATAATGCTACTACAAATGAAACAGCAAAAGCGATAAATACAAATTTTTGTGAAATTTTATATGCACTATTAAAAATAACCTGAAGATGGCGTCTAGTATCTAACAAAATAAACCTTTTTTTTATTTTATTATAGCATTTGTTTATAACATAAAAGTTACACTTGTTTTTTTTCTAAAATTATTAGATATATTATTTAAGGATAATATTAGTGTTAAAATTATAATATCTTAAAACGACTGATGGTCGGTCATTATTTCTAGGAGGTATTTTTGGCTAAAGTAGTTGATAAAATAGAAAAAAGAAAAAATATTGCTTTATCTTGTAAAGATTTGTTTGTAAATAATTCTTTGCAAAATTTAACCATTTCGAAAATTGCGCAAACAGCAGGGATAGGAAAAGGAAGTCTCTATGATTATTTTGAAAATAAAGAGGATATTGTTTTTGAGTTAATTGACATTTTATTGCAAGAGTCTGATTTGCTAAAACAGGCTAAACTTCAAAAGGCAAGTTCAACACAAGAGAAGTTAAAAATATTTTTTGACTTTTATTATGCAAAAGAAACAGAAGAGTTACGAGAAATATTTAAAGATTTTACCGCTATTTCATTAACCAATCCAAATGAAAAAATTTTAAAATATCAAACAAAAATATATGATTATTATAACACTTGGTTAAAAGATATTCTCCAAGAAGGTATTGATAAAAATGAGCTTTCAAAAGATGCACTCAAATATGCGGGTATTTTTTTAGTATTAGCTAAAGGTACATTTTTATCTGGAATAATCACAACTGGCCTCATAAATTTAGAAGAGGATTTAAATTTATATATCGATTTTATATTTCAATCAATGAAAGGAAACAAATGAAAAAAAGAATGTTATTTTTAATTTTACCTGCATTTTTATGTGCAGATAACTTAAAATCATTATTAGAATATGCAACTACAAACAATAGTATGGTAGTTTCAAAGAGTTTAACTCAAGAGTCTAAAAAACTAGATTTACAATCAACAAAAAGTGGATACTTTCCAACACTTGATATAGGAGGTTCCTATCAAAACCTAAATCAAAAATCTGCAAATACTCCAGGTGAAATATACACTGGATTTGCAAGTATCGGTGTAGATTTATATGATGGTGGTCAAAAATCTAATACTATAAAACAAAATGAAGCTCTTTTAAAATCTGCAAACTTTACTACAAGTGCATATCAAAAAGAGTTACAACTCTCAATTGTACAAGATTTTTACAATATAAAAAGTATTGAAGCATCACTAGAAGCTTTAAATGAAAAACAAATTCAACTCCATGCAGAACTTGAAAGAGTAAAAAAGTTTTATGAAGTGGGTTCGACAACAAAAGATGATGTCGATAAACTTCAAGCTGCTTATAGTAATAACATTTATCAAATAGATACAACCAAATACCAAATTTTATCTTTAAAGAGATTATTTAGTATCAAAATTGGTAAAAAAGTAGATACATTTGAAGACTCTACAATTCAAAGTCCACAAAATATTGATAAAGAAATTAGTGATAATATCAAAGCATTACAACACAATTCAAATTCTTTATTACATTCTGCGAATAGCATAGATTCAGTTTATTATCCAAAACTTAGACTTGAAGATACTTATAGTATGTATGATTATGATAGAACTGATGCAACACATCCTGATGGATTAGATAATCAAAACAAACTTTTATTAACTCTAAACATTAGACTTTTTGATAATGGTGCAACGCAAAAACAAAGAGAATCATTACTTATTCAAAAAAAGGCACTAGACAAAGAGATTGAACAGTTAGAGCAAATTCAAGATATTAATGTCGAGTTAGCTTTATCAAAAATTGAAACTACAAAAGCACAAATAGTAAGTGCAAAAAGTTCATTAGATTCTGCTATTAGTGCTTATGAAACTATTAGTGAAAAATATAGAGTAGGAACAATTGATAATATTGCATATCTTGATGCACTTACTGTTAAAACTAATGCAAAAGCACAGTATAAAACAGCTTTGAATAATCTGCAAATTGCTTATTCTACATACTACTTCTATACAAATAAAAACATTCAGGAGTTTACAAAATGAGTAAATTAAAAAAATCAATTATTAGCTCGATATTAGCTTTACTAATAACCCCATCGCTTCAAGCAGCAGATGTAAAAAAGCCTGCACCAAAAGCAGATATATTTATTATTCAAGAAGCACAAGACTTACCAATAGTTTTAAAATATCCAGCTTCTATAAAATCATTTCAAAATGTAAAAGTGGTTTCAAGAGTTTTAGGTGTTTTAGAGAGTAAACATTTTACAGAGGGACAAAAAGTAAATCAAGGTGATTTACTTTATAAAATAGAGGATAATATTTATAAAAGTAAAGTAGATGCAGCAAAAGCTTCAGTTCAAATGAGTAAAGCTTCTATGGAAAATGCTTCAAGAAACTGGAAAAGAGTAGATAAACTTTATAAATCTAAATCAGTAAGTGATGAAAGAAGAGATGAGGCTTTATCAACATTTGATCAAGCTACAGCTTCTTATGCTCTTGCAAAAGCTCAATTAAATCAAGCACAAATTGATTTTGATTTTACCCAAGTAAAAGCACCTATAAGTGGTATTGTTGGACTAAAAAAAGTTGATATTGGTGATTTAGTAACAAATAATCCTCCACAAGAACTTACAACAATCACACAAAATGAGAAAGTCTATATTGATTTTTCAATGCCTTTAAGTGACTATAAAAATATCAAAAATGGATTATGGTCATTAGGCGAAAACAATAAAGTAAATATCAATCTTGAGATTAATGGTAAAGCTACGAAATACACAGGAGTGATTGATTTTATTGATGTAAACATCAATCAAAACACATCAACAGTAAAAATGAGAGCAATTGTTGATAACAAAGATAATTTTTTAATGCCTGGTAATTTTGTACGTGTTTCATTAAATAATATTGTTGAAAAAAATGTTATTACTGTTCCACAAAAAGCGGTTTTACAAAATCCATTAGGAACAATTGTATTTGTAGAAAATGACGGGAAAGTAAGTATAAAACCAATTAAACTTGGAAAAGAAACTGCAGATAAATATGTTATTGCAGGTGGTCCGTTACAAACTGGAGATAGAGTTATTGTAAATAACTTTTTTAGAGTAAAACCAGGTGGAAATGTAACAGTCGATAAGATTATTAACAAATAAGGGAAATAGATGTTTTCAAAATTTTTTATAAATAGACCCATATTTGCAACGGTATTATCAGTTTTAATAATCCTTGCAGGTATCATATCTATAAACATACTACCAGTTAAAGAGTACCCTGCTGTTACTCCACCACAGATAAATGTTACTGCAACATATCCTGGTGCTGATGCGGCAACACTCTCAGCAACTGTAGCAACTGCCTTAGAAAATGCTATTAATGGTGTAGATAATATGTCATATATGACATCAACTGCATCACCAAGTGGTGTATTATCTATTAGTATCATTTTTGATGTAGGAACAGATGTAGCACAAGCAAAAGTTGATGTAAATAACCGTGTACAACTTGCACTCAATAAATTACCAGCAGAAGTACAAAGACAAGGTTTAACAGTAAAAGAGCGTTCTCCAGATATGCTTAAAGTTATTGCATTTACTTCAAAAAATAATGTACATGATGTAACGTATATTTCAAATTATCTCAGTGTAAATGTTGTTGATGATTTAAAAAGAATTAAAGGGATAGGTGAAGTTACAGTATTTGGTGCAAAAGATTATGCTATTCGAATCTGGATTGATCCTGATAAATTAGCATTTTATAACCTAACTGCAGAAGATATAAATAAGGTTGTAAAAAGCCAAAATAATCAATATAGTACAGGTAGCGTTGGAGCAGAACCTATAAAAGAGATTTCTCCTTTTACATACTCAATTGCAACAGAGGGTCGTCTTAAAAATGTAGAAGCGTTCGAAAATATTATTGTTCGTTCTAATCCAGATGGTTCAACACTAAAACTGAAAGATGTAGCACAAGTTAAATTGGGAGCTGATTCATTAAACACTTTAGGAAGATACAATACAGAGCCAATGATGCCAGTTGGTATTTTTTTATCACCAGGTGCTAATGCTTTAGAGGTTTCAAAAGCAGTAGATGATACATTAATTGAACTCAAAACTAAATTTCCTGAAGATTTAGAATACAGTGTTCCTTATGATGCAACACTTTTTGTTCATGAATCAATCAAAGAGGTTATCAAAACATTATTTGAAGCAATTATTTTTGTTACGATTCTTATTTATTTATTTTTAGGAAATTTTAGAGCTACAATTATTCCTGTTCTTGCTATTCCTGTTTCTGTTATTGGTACATTTGCAGGGCTTTATGCAGCAGGTTTTTCGATAAACTTACTTACTTTATTCGGTATGATTTTGGCGATTGGACTTGTGGTTGATGATGCTATTATTGTTATTGAAAATGTTGAAAGAATTTTAAGAACAAAAACTATTAGCGTAAAAGATGCAACAATAGAGGCTATGAAAGAGCTTACTACACCACTTGTAGCAATTGTACTTGTACTCTCTGCTGTATTTATTCCAGCAGCTTTAAGTGGTGGATTTAGTGGGGTGATGTACAAACAGTTTGCGATTACTATTGTTATGGCTGTTGTAATTTCAGGACTAGTTGCACTTACTCTTACACCTGCATTGTGTGCTATATTTTTAAAAGAGCATGAAGAAGATCCTATCTATCCAATTAAAAAGTTCAATGAATTTTTTGATCGACTTACTGTTCGATTTATTGGTGTAACAAAATTTAGTATTAAAAAATGGACTTTTTCACTTCTTTTATTTGCAGGTTTATTATTTTCAACATACGGAATTATGAAACAAACACCAGCAGGATTAGTTCCTAGTGAAGATAAAGGAGTTTTATATGTACTTACATACCTCATGCCTTCAACATCACTTGCTGATTCAGCTGCTATTACAAAAGATATTGAACAGCAACTCTTACAAAATCCTAATATAAAAGGGGTGGGAGCTATTACTGGTCTTGATATTGTTACGTTTGCTTATAAAACAGATGCTGCATTAATGTTTGCCATGCTTAAACCATGGGAAGATAGACCAAATCCTGACCAAAGTTCACAAGCGATTGCTGGTAAACTAATGGGACAATTTTTACAAGGGAAAGATGCTTTTGTAATTCCAGTAAATCCACCACCAATTAGAGGTATGAGTACAACTGGTGGATTTGAGATGTGGATTCAAGATAGAACTGGTGGAGAGTTAGCTACTTTAAATAAATATACACAAGAGATAATAGCTAAAGCTTCACAAGACCCAAGATTATCAGGAATGAGAACGACGTTAAATACGAACATACCTCAATATTTTTTAACAGTCGACAGACAAAAAGCAAAAGCTATGAATGTAGAAATTTCCTCTATTTTTAGTGCGATTCAAAATACCTTTGGTAAGGGATATATTAATGACTTCAATCTTTACGGAAGAACATTTCATGTAAATATTCAGTCAGAATCACAATTTAGAGCAACACAGAATCAATTTAAAAATAGTTATGCTCGTTCACAAGATGGTGCACTTGTTCCTATTAGTGAATTGATATCTATCAAAAGAGAAGTAAATGCAAGTGTAATTCAAAGATTTAATATGTTTGCTTCTGCAAAAGTAACAGGAAATCCTGCTAATGGATATGCCTCAAGTGATGCTTTAAAAGCTATAGAAGAGATTGCTACCTCTATTTTACCAGAAGGGTATACAATAGCTTGGGCTGGAACATCTTTACAAGAGAAAAAACTTGCAAATGAGGGAAATTATACATCTTTATATGCAGCTGTTTTTGTATTTTTAATTCTTGCAGCACTTTATGAAAGTTGGAGTATTCCAATGGCTGTAATTATCTCTATCCCCTTTGCGATATTTGGAGCAGCTCTTGCAGTGTATTTAAGAGGATTAGAAGCTGATATTTACTTCCAAGTTGGACTTGTAACGTTAGTTGGACTGAGTGCTAAAAATGCGATTTTAATTGTTGAGTTTGCAATGGATAAACTCAATAGCGGACTCTCTTTATTTGATGCAACTGTTGAAGCTGCACGATTAAGATTTCGTCCTATTATTATGACATCACTAGCATTTATTGTTGGTACTTTGCCACTTGCTTTAAGTAGTGGTGCAGGAAGTGCAAGCCGTCATATCATTGGAACAACTGTTGTTGGTGGTATGGTATCTGCAATGATTATTGGAGTATTATTTATTCCGTTATTTTTCTATTTAGTTATGAGACTGAAACAAAAATTTACTAAATAAAAAAGAGGAGCAAAAGCTCCTCTTTTTTTATGAGTGTTTTAGTAATTATCATTATTAAAAAAGATATTATCTAAACTAAATCTTCCTGCACCATGTGATACAAAAATGATTAAAAATATCATATAGTATAAAGGAATTTCAAAACCATTTACACCCGCACTAAACCCATTTCCAATATGCACTGTAAAAATAGCTACTACCATAATCACAATTAATGGTATCGAAATAAGTCTTGTAAATAATCCTAAAACCAATAAGCCAACACCTAATATCTCTGTTGTTGCTGCCATATATGCATTGATCGTAGGAAAGGGAATCCCCATACTTCCAAACCATGAGGCAACAGAATCTATGTCTTTCCACTTATTCATTGCTGGTTCATAAAAACCATACGCTATTAAACATCTTGCAATCAATAGTGACAATGATTGAAAGTGCTCCGTAATTCTTGTAAAACTCATGTAAAAGCCATGTAAATTCATAACGAACTCCTTTTATTTATTATAGTATAGTATATTTACTAATTATTTTTATCTATTTTTACCAGTTTTATTATATAAAATATTGCAGGTATAACCAATAGTGTTAATATTGCAGACGTTACCATACCACCAATCATAGGTGTTGCAATCGCTCGCATCACTTC
>JBATTX010000150.1:0-2359 GCA_049670825.1 Arcobacteraceae bacterium
ACTATTTTACAAAAAGGACATGCTTATTTGGCTCCTGGAAATATGCATTTAGAAATTGTTAAAGAGGGTTCAAATTATGTTGGTAAGTTATTAGATATTGTTAAAATAAGTCGTCATAAGCCAAGTGTTGATTTGATGTTTAGAAGTTTAAATAATAGTGCTGGCGGTGGCGCTATGGCTGTTATAATGACTGGAATGGGTGATGATGGAACGATTGCAATGCTAGATTTATACAAAAATGGAGCATATACTCTCGCTCAAAATGAAGAGAGTTGTGTCGTGTTTGGTATGCCAGCACAAGCAATTAAAGCAGGAGCTGTAAAAGAGATATGTCATTTAGATGAAATTGCAAGTTATATTATTGATTATTCTAATAATAAAAGAAAATAATCTATGAAAATTAATTATAAATTATTTGCATTGCCAATTATTGTTTTATTGTCACTTGTGTATATTAGTTTTTTATTTTCTTCAGAAATAGAGCGATTAAAAAGTAAAATAGATAATATATATTTTGGTAATTTTATACCAGTACATAAATTACATATTATTAAAGAAGAATATAACAAAATTATTTTAGATGAAAAAAATTATTTTAACAGTAAAGAGCTTATCTTAACAAATTGGAATTATTATAATAATCAGTATAAATCTGAACAAGAAAGAAAAGTTGTAAAAAAGATTGATAATCAAGTTAAACAATCATTTAAAAAAAGAAATATACAATTTTATCAGTATATAATAAAACAAATAGATTTACTAATCAAATATGAAGTTTCATCTGCAGAAGTAGAACGAAAAAATTTTTTATTAAAATATGAAAAAGTAAATGATTATTTATTGTATAATCAATTATTTATAATATCATTTATCATTATATTTATCTTTAGTATTGTTTTTATTACTATTAAAAATAATAATAAAATGGAATATTTAGTGGATAAATACAAATCTGATTCTATTACTGATGGTTTGACTGGATTATATAACAGAAAGTATTTTGATAATATTCTTGATGAAACTACAATCGTTAGTAGGCAAAATAATTGGACAAGTGCTTTTGTTATGATTGATATAGATTTTTTCAAACAGTTTAACGATACTTATGGTCATGATGCTGGAGATATTGCATTAAAAACTGTTGCTAATGTCTTAGATACAATTTTTAATCAGGAATATGATTATGTTTTTAGATTAGGTGGTGAAGAGTTTGGTATCTTAATATTTGATATCGATAGAAAAAAACTTGAACATAGGTTGAGTATTTTACAAAAAAGCATTGCGGCACAAAAGATTAAACATGTTGCAAGTAAAACAAATTTTCTAACTTTATCAATGGGTGTGGTTGTAATTGATAAAAACGTATATAATTTATCAAGAACAAATATTTATAAATTAGCTGATAAAAAGCTTTATCAGTCTAAAGAGCATGGAAGGGATCAATATACAATATGACATTTTTATTTGATAAAAACAATCATTTTAATTTAGCTAATATAGTTACTTTTTTTAATATAACTGCTGGGGTAATGGCAATATATTTTTTAACACATCAAGAGTTTTTTGGAGCTGCACTTTTTGCATGGCTTGCTGGAGCATTTGACATTTTGGATGGAAAAATTGCAAGAAAATATAATCTATCTACTGAGTTTGGAGTACAATTAGACTCTTTTGGAGATTTTCTTTCATTCGTTATTGTACCAGTTATGTTTATATTTTTTGGTGTTATAGATGGAAAGGAATTGCAATTTTTAAATACACCTTTTGTGGCATTTGCTTTTATATTTTATATAATTTCTGGTTTAAGACGACTTATCCAATTTAATATAAATACTGATGCTGGACAAGTAAGTAAATACTTTACAGGTGTTCCTACTCCATTAGGTGCAATTTTACTATGGCTTATCTATTTAGGATGGGTATATGAAATTATACAAAATGAAAATATAGTATTAGGATTAATGATTGTTGTAGGATACTTACTTAACTCAAAAGTAAAAATTCCTCATCCATAAAATATAAAAATTGTTAGCGTTGAATTTTACGCTAACAACTTTTCTGAATGTAAAGGAAAAGCATTTGCTTGAGATGGAATAATTCCACCTTTAACACTATTTAATGTATCTGCACTAAACTGTGAACTCTCTTGGTTGTAATCAATATTTTTAAACTCTACTTTAGATTCAAAAGTGACTTTTTCTACTTTAATTGACTCTTGAGTATTTGATACTAAAGAAGCAATTTGTTCATTTACTTGTACATATTTTTGAGTTAATTTTTGATTTTGTTCTGCAACTGAATCCATAATCTCATTTGAACTTAATGGTTTTGCACCCATAACACCATCAAAAAATATACC
>JBATTX010000151.1:0-1585 GCA_049670825.1 Arcobacteraceae bacterium
TTATTTTTTTTGATTTGATTGACTGCTGTTTGTTGCTGTGTATGCTCTTTTTTCTTTTGTATTGGTTGTTTTTTTGAAACTATTTTATTCTCTATTTTAGGAGTTTTTTTGATTATTTTTTTAACTATCTTTTTTTCAATAGGTTTTATTCTTTTTGTTATTACTTCTTTTTGAATAATTTTTTCAATAGGTTTTTCAATAATCTCTTTTTTTACAATTTTTTGTATCGTTTGTTGTATTATTTTTTGTTCTTGTATGATTGTAAATTTGACTATTTGTTCACTTTTAGTTTGTGATGAAGGGAGTTGTGTATTTGTATCAAAGGCATAAACAATACTTACAAAAATAAGTATATAGAAAATTGATGTAAGAGCGAATGATTTTGTATATCTATTCATATTTTGTCACTATCGCTAAATTTGTGTAGTTGTGTTGTTTTAATATATCAATAATAAATACAAAATTTTCAAATTTCAAATTTTTGTCACAGTTAATTTTTATAGGTGTGTCTTTTTTATATTTTATAAGGTTTTCAACAATTTGATTTTGTGTTATTTTTATTTTGTTGAAAAATATCTCCTGATTTTCTTTTATAGTAATTGTAAGAATATCCTCTTTGGTAATTTTCGTAGAACTTTTTGCACTACTTAAATCAACAGGAATAATACCCCTTGCAACAAAAGTTGCTGTTGTAAGAACTATGACTAAAAGGACTAACATTATATCTATAAATGGTACCACATTAATAGAATCAAATTTTTTAATTTGCACTTTTTCCCTTTTGTTCCACTTCCCAAAGAGCAATCAAAACTTCAATTTTTCTTGCTAAATGATTATAAAAAAACATTGAGGGGATGGCTACAATGAGTCCCATAGCAGTAGCTTTTAAAGCAAGAGCAAGTGAGCTCATGATGATTTTTACATCGATATCTGTATTTGTACCCATTGTGTAAAAAGTGATGATGATTCCAAAAACAGTACCTAAAAGTCCTATATACGGAGCATTTGAACCATTTGATGAAATAATAGCTATATGTTTTGTAATGTCGATTTCTAAAAGCTGTTTTTCTTTGTAGTTTACTAGATTGATATTCTTAAAAAAAAGAAGCCTTTCTATATAAAACCATAAAGATAAAAAACTCATAAAAATTAGAAGTCCTATTACTCCATAATCTACAATATCTTTTAATAATTCTATATTCATATCTCGTTACCTTTAGATTTTCTTTATTTTATATAATAGATGTTAAATAAGTGTTAAATTTTAAGATAATGATAGAATTAATGTAATATTCTTATCAATCATAATAATTTTCAAGTAATACTTCTTTTGTATTACTTGAAAAGGAAATTAGTGTTTCATATTTTTCAATGAATTATGAGAACTCTGATGGTGTGAATAGTTATTTTTTTTAACACCATAAGTTTTAAAAACATATCCTGTATATATTTGTAAACCAAGATAAAAACTCACTAATGATGATGCAAATATAAATGCAAATAGTTTTCTTACTCTTGAAGCTTCAAATTGTTTGAGTCTAGTTATAATAATTAAAAATCCCCAAGCAGATGCAATATAAGGTAT
>JBATTX010000152.1:0-1518 GCA_049670825.1 Arcobacteraceae bacterium
GCTTTTCATTTTTAGGAGTTATTGTAGTTTCCCCTTGAAAGTTCTCATAGTTTGAATCAGCTACAAAATACCCTTTTTGTGGATAACTATCGATATATCCTTCAGCTATGAGTTGAGAATAAGCAGATTCGACACTCGTTTTACTTAAGTTATAAAGTGTTGCTACTTTTCTTATAGACTGGAGTTTATCTCCCACTTTGAGTGTGTAGATTATCTCCTTTTTTATCTCTTCATAGAGTTGTATATGCAATGGTATTTTACTATCTTTATCTATTAAATACAAAACTGTCCTCTAAAATTTAAAATAATTTGACACTTGAAACAAGTACAGATTAATGATATATTACCACAAATACAATAAAAGGAACAATATGGAATTATTAGAAAATATAAGTCATGATATACTAAAATTAGTTGATGCTTTAGAAAATATTTTGAAAAATGTAGATGTAAATATAGTATCAACAAAAAGAAATTCTCAAAAAAGAACGATAAAACAGATTGTTGGACATTTGATTGATTCTGCTTCAAATAATACTCATAGAGTAATTCATTTACAATATAGAAAAAGTCCATTGAATTTTCCTGATTATGCAAACTTTGGAGTCAATGACAAGTGGATTGCAATACAAGACTATAATAACTATAATTGGGATGATTTATTACAGCTAATGAAATATACCAATATTCATATAGCAAATGTAATTAAAAATATAAATATTTCAAAATTGGAAAATAAATGGATAAGTGCACTATTTACTTCATATACACTAGAAGAGATGATAGTAGATTATCCAGTACATTTTAAAATACATTTAGATGAAATAAAAGATTTAATAAAACAATAAAGGAAAAAATTATGAAATTTACTGCATGTCCAATGGATTGTTTTGATGCTTGTAGTGTTATATATAAAGATGGTGCTTGTAAACCAAATGATGATTATATTACAAATAAAAAACTTTGTAAAAATTTTGCATATCTTGTACAAGAAGAGAATATTATCGATAAAGATTTAGAGAATACATTAAAAAAAGTTGCTGATAAGTTAAAAGAACCAAATCAAAAGGTTTTATACTATAAAGGCACAGGAAATATGGGCGTTTTACAAAAACTACCAATGCAGTTTTTTGAAAAGATTGGTGCTACATTTCCAATCGGTGATATCTGTTGTGATGGTGGAGGTACTGGTATTGAGATGGGAAGAGAGTTTAATGTAAACCCGACAATAGAAGAGCTTCAAAATAGTGAAGTGATTTTGGTTTGGGGAAGAAATTTCACACAAACATCCGCGCATATATATAAACTTGTAAAAGATAAAATATTTATCACTATTGACCCAGTAGAAACGCCAATAGCTAAAAAATCTGAAGTATTTTTACAAATACCTCCCAAAGGAGATTATCTATTAGCAAAACTATTACAAAAAGCTTTAGATAATAAGAGTGTAGATGAAAGTGATTTACAAAAACTCAATATCACAAAAGAACAGTTTGATAAAACAATAGACCTCATAAC
>JBATTX010000153.1:0-5412 GCA_049670825.1 Arcobacteraceae bacterium
GTTGTGGCATTTGGAATTGATTTTTTGCTGTTAGTCGTGTCTTTACAAAACCGTGGTTTATGATTTGTAGTTTTATATTTGCAACTTCCAATTCAGGATAAATCGACTCGGCAAGATTGACAAGTGCAGCTTTTGGAGCAGAGTATCCTCCCCCTTGAGGAAGTCCAAAATAGGAAGATAAACTACAGTTCCATATCCATTTTATATTTTTACCACTGTTTAAACTTGGAGTATCTTTAAAATAAGGAAGAAGATTTGTCATCACTCTTACTACCCCTAGATAGTTAACTTCATTCATCTGCTCAAACTTTTCAATATCCCAAGACTCGATACTCATCACATCATACGCTGCTGCATTATAAAACCAAATATCTAAACCAGCATATAGTTCATAAGCTATTTTGACTTTTTCTTTGATATCATCTTTTGAGCTTACATCAATATCTAAAAGGTGCAATTCATTTGGAAAATTTTCTTTTAATGCTTGTAATGCTTTGGTATTGGAAGCATTTCTAGAACTTGTGATCACAAGATAGTTACTATCTAAACATAATTTTACTAACTCTAAACCAATGCCAGAACTACCGCCAATAATCCAAATTCTTGTTTTAGGTTCCATAGTGAAGCCTTTTTATTTACATTATAGAATTTTTATATATCTTTAGTAGTATTGATATGTTAGTTTATAGCTTTGTTGATATTTTTGAAAGTGTTCATATAACACTATCTCTAAATTATTGATAAATGAAATTTTGCATAAAAAAAGCTCCACATAAAAAGTCAAAAGACTAATTAAATGGAGCTTTTAATGGTACGCCTGGCAGGATTCGAACCCGCAACCACCGGGGCCGAAACCCAGTGCTATATCCAGTTAAGCCACAGACGCATTAATAAGTTGGAAATTTAAAGATAAAAGAATAACTCTTTTATCTTTAGTTATAGTTTAAAGATTACAGTCTAGACTCATATCTTCTTAACATATAAAGTTTTTTTAACATTTTTTTACGAGCGTTAATTTTTTGTTTCTTTTTCTTTTCAGGGTTAGATTCAAAATATCTTCTTGCTCTTGTTTCAGTAACGATTAAACTTCTATCACATTGTTTTTTAAATCTTCTATAAGCTTCTTCGAAAGATTCACTTTCTTTTACTTTAATACCAGGCACGTGTACATCACCCACTTTCTTGCATAGATTTGACTGCTCTTGGCATGTCATTGCTGAAATTTGTAGCGGATTATATATAAAATAGTCTTAATGTTACTTGAAGTATAATACACTTAAATCAATTATTGGACAATTATATATGAACTTAACACATTTAGATGAGAACAATCGACCAAAAATGGTAGATGTATCTGATAAAGAAAACACTACAAGAGTAGCAATTGCAAGTGGAATCATCACTATGAATGACGAAGCATACACAAATGTTATCTCAAATGAGAACAAAAAAGGTCCAGTGATTCAAACAGCTGTTATAGCTGCTATTATGGGGACAAAAAAAACACCAGAATTGATCCCTATGTGTCACCCTTTACTTTTAAGTGGTATCAACTGTGATGTTGAAGAGTTACCTGAACTTCCAGGCTTCAAACTAACAGTTACTACAAAACTTTCCGGTAAAACAGGTGTGGAGATGGAAGCTTTAACAGGTGTGTCTATAGGACTTCTTACTATATATGACATGGTAAAAGCTATAGATAAGGGGATGATAATTAGTGAAGTAAAACTTGAACATAAAAGCGGTGGAAAAACAGGAGACTTTCAAAGATGATAGATTTAAACCAACACAAACTAGAACTAGACTATCCATGTAATTGGACATATAAATTAGTAATAAGACACGAGCAAGATATTACAAAAATTGTAAAAGAGGTACTAGACCAAAGAGAACACGGAATAAAACCTTCAAAAACAAGTAAAGAGGGAAAATTCAAAAGTTACTCTTTGGATTTGATTGTAGAAGATGAAGAGGATAGAAAATCTTTATATCAACTTTTAGGTGATCATGAACATATCAAAATGGTAGTATGATGAACTCAAATATTATCTACGAAAACGATTTGATAAAAATCGAGATTGAAAATCATGAGATACCATGGCTAAAAATCTTTACTCAAAAAGAGATAAAAGAGTTTAGTCAGTGTGATATACAAACAAAAAATGAGATATGGCGATGTTTAGATATCTGTGAAAAAGAGATGTTAGAGTATTTTGAACCAGAAAAGATAAACATCGCTTCATTTGGTAACTATTGTCCTCATGTGCATTTTCATATTCAAGCAAGATTTAAACAGGATAGCTATTTTCCAGAGCCTACTTGGGGTGTAAAACAAAGGGAAGCGAAGCTTAACTTAAAAGATTTTTCTATCTTTTATGAAAATGTAGTTTCAAAGCTTAATTAGGATAAAATCGCCGTTATGAACAGAAGAAACTTTTTATTATTATCAACATTGTCGCCACTTTTAGCGAAAGATTTTATAGAGATAAATCAAGATGTTATTTTAAATGCAGAAGACTTAAAACTACTCTACGCTGTAGATACTAGGCTTAAAAGACTCAGAAGATTTATAGGCTTTGCCAACTTCAATATTATATCACTCGATCAAGCACTTTATTATGCTAGAAACTACTCAAGCATAGGGGATTTTACCAAAACTGAACTCGCTTTGATTGAAAAACTATTTTACACAGAACCAAACAAGTTTGGATTTTATGGAGAAAAAACAGTTGAGCATATTTCACAAAAAATAGCTAACCGTGACATACACAAAATTCCACACTCGGGACATTTTATTTTCAAAGGGAAACCCCTTGAAGACTATAACAGAATACTTAATGATGTAGGAGATAACCTTATCTTAACATCAGGTATTAGAAATGTTGTGAAACAACTTAGTCTTTATATTTCAAAAGTAAAAAGTCTCAATGGAAATATCTCACAAGCTTCAACTATCATAGCTCCACCTGCTTATACATATCATGCAGTAAGTGATTTTGATGTAGGAAAAAAAGGCTGGGGAAATCGAAACTTTACCTCAGATTTTGCACGAACTGAAGAGTTTTATAAAATGCAAAAACTCGATTATGTAAGTATTCGATACACAATAAACAATAAAGATGGTGTGCGGTTTGAACCGTGGCATGTAAAGGTAATATAAATATGAACATTCGTTTAAGAAAAACTCTTTTGTTAAGTATTATTCCATTTATCATCGCAGGATGTAATGAAAAAAACGACCCTATCAATGATAGTGTAAAAGAGCCAAAAGTAGTTTCTCAACCAACAGCTACTGAAAAAAAAGAACTTCCAATCCAATCAACTCCAGCACAAGTAAAAATAGAAGAGAAAAAAGAGCTTCCAAAACTTATCTCATATCCTGAACAAAAGATAGAAAGACAAAGCTCAGTAGCTACTAAAAGTACTATTAAAAACTTTGACTTTAATATCATCAAAAAAGGGTACAAAGATGACAATACACTCTTAATCGTAGGTGGTATTCAAGGTGATGAACCAGGTGGTTTTATGGCTGCTTCTTTAATAGTAACTCACTACAACATTACAAAAGGTTCTGTGTGGGTTGTACCAAATCTAAATTTTTATAGTATTATCAAAAGAAATCGTGGACCTTATGGGGATATGAATCGTAAGTTTGCAGATTTAGAAAAATCTGATCCAGAGTATGAAACAGTAGAGAGAATCAAAAGCTACATCAATGATAAAAATGTAAAACTTATAGTAAACCTACACGATGGAAGTGGATACTACAGACCAAAATTTGAAGATAGTGATCATTCACCTTACAAATGGGGACAATGTTCAATCATAGATCAAGAAAACATCAAAGATCATCAATACTCAGACCTTTTCAAAATTTCAAAAGATGTTGTTAAACATGTCAATGAAAATCTTATAAGCGATGAACACAAATATCACCTCCACAATACTCGAACACGAGAAGGTGACAAAGAGATGGAAAAAACCTTAACTTACTATGCTATCAATCAAGGCAAAGCAGCCTTTGGAAATGAAGCAAGTAAAAATCTTCCTACACACCAAAGAACATATTATCATCTTTTAGCATTAGAGAAATATATGGATACAATGGGTATAGAATATGAAAGAAAATTTAATCTTAACGATCAAGTAGTAAAAAACATTCTTGATAATGATATAGAGATTTCTCTTTATGACAATAAAATCAAACTCCCTCTTTCAAAAATAAGAAACATCATCAAATACTTTCCTGTAAAACATGATGGAACAATTGATTTTATACCAAGTAATCCACTTATGAGTATCATCAAAAAAGATGATGAATATAGTATTTACTATGGAAATAGAAGACTGTCAAGACTTCAAGCTGATTATATAGACTACACAACTGAACACAAAGATGTAAAAATAAATGTTGATAGTCAAGATAAACACACACCACTAGGCTCTCTCATTACTGTAAAAGATGAGTTTAAAATCTATCCTATTAAAGACTACAGAGTAAATGTAATAGGATATACAAATAAAGCAAAAACTGAAACAAATGTATCAATAAACCGAGCAAAAATGATGAAAAACTATTCTATTGATAAAGATGGTTCAATCTACAGAGTTGAATTTTATTCAAAAGAAAAATTTGCAGGTATGATATTAGTTAAATTTACTGGATAATAAATAGATGATAAAAACACAAATAGAAAACATTATAAAAACACGACCATTGATTATCGATGGTGCAATGGGTACACAACTTCAAGTTTCTGATATTCCTCAAGAAGCTTGGTTAGATGACAAAGGTATTGATCAAGAGGGTTGTAATGAACTTCTAAATGCAACTGCTCCTCAAATTTTAACAGCAATTCACGATGCGTATGCAAAAGCTGGCGCTGATATGATAAAAACAAATACCTTTGGAACAATGCAATGGGTACTTGATGAATATGATATGGGTGAGCGAAGTTATGAGCTTTCAAAACTAGGTGCAAAACTTGTAAAAGATATCTGTGACAAATACGCCACACCAGAAAAACCTAGATTTGTATTGGGTTCAATAGGACCTGGAACAAAACTTCCAAGTTTGAAACATATCGATTATGACACAATGTATGCAGGATATAGTATCACAGCAAAAGGTCTTGTTGATGGTGGAGTTGATGTTTTCTTATTAGAAACTTGTCAAGATCCATTACAGATAAAAGCTGCTATTCATGCGCTTCAAGATACCGCACCTCACATTCCTATTATGGTAAGTGCAACGATTGAGTTATCTGGAACAATGCTTATAGGTACAGATGCCCAAACTATCGCTACTATTTTAGAGCCATTTGATATTTTATCTTTAGGTTTCAACTGTGGAACTGGACCAGAGCAAGTAAAAAAACACTTAAAAATCTTAAGTGAATGTTCTGATAAACT
>JBATTX010000154.1:0-2457 GCA_049670825.1 Arcobacteraceae bacterium
GCACCGGTTACTGATAAATTGAAACATTATGAAGATTTTTTAGTAAAAAATACAAAAAATACAAAACATATTTTACTTTTAACAAAAACAGATTTTGTAAACGATGCAGAGTTATTTGATAAAATGGAAGAGTATAAAAAATATGATGACAAATATGAGTCACTAATTCCAGTATCTATTAAAAAAGGTACAAAAGAAAAAATGATTTTAGATGCAATAGTTGAACATCTTCCAGAATCGCCACCATTGTTTGATACAGAGATTATGACAACATCACATTTAAGAGAGATATATCGAGAGTTTATTAGAGAATCAATCTTTGATAATATTAGTGATGAGATTCCATATGAAGCGGATGTTGTAATTGATAGAGTTGAAGAGAAAGACAATGTTGATGTTATCAAAGCAACAATTGTAGTTGAAAAATCAACTCAAAAAGGGATGATTATTGGTAAAGGTGCTGTAGCTATTAAAAGAATAGGGTACAGTGCTCGAAAGAAAATTGAAAGACTTACTCAGAAAAAAGTATATCTTGAGTTATTTGTATCTGTTAAAAAAGGGTGGACAAAAAACAAAAGTTCACTCAAAGAGATGGGATATAACTTCGATTAAAATGGTTACTTTCTAAAATGAAAATCCTTGATGCTAAAAACATATCCACTGTAAGTATCAAGGTTAGTGAAGAAATTCACAAAAAACATCTTCATGAATTTCTACGCACAAATATTTTAAATACTCAACAGATTTTTTCGAAAAATAGTTATTTTTATTATAGGTATATTCCTACTTCTTCTACTTATGAGGTTCTTGTATATGAAAAAAATGTATCTGATACCATTCTAGAACCTTTTATTTTACACAAAGATAAAACAAATAAAAAAGGAAAAACTGTATATATCACACCAAGCTATTTTACGTTTTTTGATAAAGATGAACTATTACTTTTAAAACATATTACAACTCCTAATCACGATGATGTCTCATTGTATATACAGCAAATTTATAAATTTGATAAGTTTGATTTAGTTGAAGTCTCAAGCGAAGAATTAGAACAGTTGAAAAATGAAAACTATAAGATCAAAGTAAATGAGGAGATTGCTTTATATGAAGATAACTCCTTTAAAATATTTACTTATTTTATATTTATTTCTTTTGTGATTTTTATTGTATTCTTAGTATTGAGTAAAGATGAAAAGGTAACCCCAAATATAATTAAACCTACATCGAACTTTCAACAAAATAATATAATACTCAATAAACCTCTTGATAAAGTTACCGAAATTTTTCAATATATTCATTCAACAACAATCTATATAACAAAGCTCTCATTTGTAAATAACAAATTTCATACTATACTTTATGATAAAGAAAAATCTCATCTTTTAAAACTTATAAAACAATTTCAAGAAACAATAGAGGTAAAGTCATTAAGTTATGATAGTAAAAATAAAATTTATAGTATGGAAGTGACTATTGCGTATTAAAAAATATTTTGAAGCACTGAGTTTCATACAAAAAGTTGAACTTTATTTAATCGTATTGATGGGATACTTTCTAGTGGTTATTTTTTTTGATGATGTAAAGAATCTTATCCCTTCTACTCAAAGAGATACATATACTCAAAATGTGGTACAACAAGATACCTTTAAAAAAGAAAAAATACATTACCTTGAAAGCCATGAGATAATAAGCTTAATTGATAATATGAGTAAAGAAAACAATATTTCTATAAAAGAATCTGAGATTCTGAATAACAGTGTGTATATCAAAATAGAAGGGAGCTATGATAATGTAATTCATTCTCTTGATAATTTACAAAATAATTTTGAAATTAAAAATTTTGAGATATTGTATGAAAATAAGATCACTACCCTTAGTGTTAGTTTTAATAGAAAATATTCCTATAAATTTGCAAAAGAATCACAAAAAAATGAAAAAATAGCAAACCCATTTTACCAATTTCAAAATAATATGCAAGCACAAATTTCTATGAAACCATTTCAAATAACAGCAATATTAGATGATGAAATATTGGTTGATGGTTCGTGGTATAAAAAATCAAACATGATTTATGATTATAAAATTCTCTCTATCAGCCCAAGGGAAGTAATCTTGAAACACAGCATAACACAACAAAAAATCACTAAAAAGGTAACGAATGAGTAATAAACTTTTGAATTATAATATTGACTACTCTTTATCAAAAAGTATCTCTCTTGATATTCTAAAACAAAATAAAATAGTGCCTATTAAAAATGAAGAGTTGTGTATTCTTCTTGCAACAAGTGATGGTAACATAGATCAAGCTACTTTATTAGAAACATTTCAAAAACCTATAAAGATATTAAATATAGATGCAAAATATATAAATGCAGAATTACTACACTATGAATTTAAACAAAAGTTATTTCACTTAGCAAGCAATGCGATTGAACATATTTACCAAGAGAGTGAAAA
>JBATTX010000155.1:0-2350 GCA_049670825.1 Arcobacteraceae bacterium
AAAGATACAAGGATAATGATGTTTGATAATAGTGTAAAAGCATACGAAGAAGCAAAATGTGTAATACCTGGTGGAGTTGATTCACCAATTAGAGCCTTTAGTGGTTTACTTGGTACTCCACCATTTATTGCAAAAGGTAAAGGTAGTTACCTTACAGATATTGATGGAAATAGATACCTTGATTTTGTACAAAGCTGGGGACCACTTATCTTTGGACACGCTGATAAAGATATAGAACATGAAGTTATAGAAACTGTTAAACATGGTTTATCATTTGGAGCACCAACAGAGTTAGAAACAAAACTAGCTGCAGAGATTGTTGATATGTATGATAATCTTGATAAAGTAAGATTTGTAAGTAGTGGAACTGAAGCTGTTATGAGTGCTATTAGATTAGCAAGAGGAGTAACAGGTAGAGACAATATCATCAAATTTGAGGGTTGTTACCATGGACATAGTGATTCTCTTTTAGTTGCTGCTGGTAGTGGTCTTGCTACATTTGGAACACCAAGTTCTCCAGGAGTGCCTTCAGATTTAACAAAACATACACTTTTAACAGAATACAACAATATGGCTCAGCTTGAAAAATGTTTTGAAGAGTCAAGTGATATTGCTTGTGTAATTATTGAACCAATTGCTGGAAATATGGGACTTATCCCTGCAGATGAAGAGTTTTTAGCAAAATGTAGAGAGCTTTGTGATAAACATGGCGCATTGTTAATTTTTGATGAAGTTATGAGTGGATTTAGAGCTTCTTTAACTGGTGCTTCTGGATTAGTTTCTACTGTGCCTGATATTGTTACATTTGGAAAAGTTATTGGTGCAGGTATGCCTGTAGGTGCATTTGCTTCAAGTACTGAGATTATGGCACACTTAAGTCCTGAAGGAAAAGTATATCAAGCAGGAACATTAAGTGGAAACCCAGTTGCTATGGCAGCAGGATTAAAATCGTTACAAAAACTAAAAGCGAATCCATCTATCTATGAGGGATTAAATGAAAAAGCTGTAAAACTAACAAATGGTTTAAAAGCAATTGCAGCGAAAAATGATATCTCGTTACAAGTAGATACAAGAGGAAGTATGTTTGGATTTTTCTTTTGTGATATTATTCCAAAAAATATTGCAGATGTAAGAACTTGTAACTTTGAGAGATTTGCAAAATTTCACTACGAAATGTTAAAAAAAGGTTTTTATTTCGCTTGTAGTCAATACGAAGCAGGGTTTATCTGTACAACAATGACAGATGAAGATATAGATGCAACTTTACAAGCTGCAGAACAAGTTATGAAGGATTTATAATGATTAAACACATAGTATTTTTTAAATTATCAGAAGAAGGTATGGCTCAACAAGATGTTATTGTTGAAAAACTAAAACAGCTTAAACACGATATTGAGTTTATTAGAGCATTAGAAGTAGGTGTAAACTTTGCAGATGAAGAAAGAGCATTTGACATTGCTTTAACTGTTATTGTAGATAATAAAGACGCATTACAAGATTATGCAAGTCATGAAAAACATGTTGAGTTTGTAACATTTGTAAAATCTTTAGATACACATACAAAAGTAGTTGATTATGTTATTGAAAAAGAGGTTCCAAGTAAAGAGTTTGGAAATGCAAGTATTATCAAAAAAGCAAATATCTATTTTGATGGAAAAGTAACAAGTAGAACAGTATATCAAGCAGATGGTACAAAGAAAACTTTAGGTCTAATGATGCCAGGAACTTATAATTTTGGTACAGATGATGCAGAACATATGGAAATTTTAGCTGGGAATGTAGATGTTGAAGTAAGTGGCGATGGTTCAAACTCTGAAAACATCAAAGCTGGTGGATACTTTGAAGTACCTGCAAACTCAAGCTTTAATATCGTTGTACACGAACCAACAGATTATTGTTGTACTTACATCAAATAATTAGAAAATAAATTTGATGGAAGAAAATAAAAATAAAGACACACAAGAGGTAGAACCAACTCCAAAGCATAAAGATAAACTTGAAGCTTTGGATAATATGTCTTTAGGGATTTCTATTGTTGTTGCGATTGCCTTGGGTGTGGGAATAGGGCTTTTACTGAAGTCTTGGACTGGATATACTTGGACACTTTGGATAGGTGTTGCTTATGGTGTTGCTGCAGCTATTTTAAATGTCTACAAAGCATATAAGAGAGCAAAAAAAGATTTAGATAAATTAGCCGAAGATCCAAAGTACAAATACGCAATGGAACACGGTTATAAAAAAGAAGAAGATGATAAGTAAATCGATTAAAGCATTTGCTATCATTGATTTTGGAGTGATACTATTTTGCTTATTATCTGGGCAATATGATTGGCTTTTAAATACTCAAATA
>JBATTX010000156.1:0-2249 GCA_049670825.1 Arcobacteraceae bacterium
CTTTTTGTTGGCCAAGTTCTTGTGAAATTTTCCACAACAGGGTATTGATTGTATTTTTTAAAACTCATGGTTTGTCCTTAGGGTATGCTGGTAATGGTTGTAAAAATAATACGGAATTATAGGCAAAGAAAAATTGCTGTATAAAAGTACTAAATGTACGGGAAAATTGTAATGTTTATGATTGGTAAATTAAAATTGATATTTTAATATTAGAGATTTAGAAGGAGGAGTAGTGAAGTTTCTTTTGTGTTAGAACTTATATTGATATGCGATTGTGTATTAAATCTATTTTGCATTTACTACTCCTTTTTTAAATATGATGAAACTTTACACGAGCTAAACTTAAATTTTGATAAATTAATTTCGATATGATATACTACAATATACAATAAATAAAGGATATATTATGTTAACAAAAAATTTAGAATCAGCAATAGTAGAACAACTCAACAAAGAGTTTCACTCTGCATATATCTATCTAGGGATGAGTGCGTACTGTTCAAAAGAGGGATTTAACGGTGCTTCATCATGGTTTTTGATTCAGTATCAAGAGGAAGTAGCTCACGGTATGAAGATGTTTAAATACCTTGAAGATCAAGGTTCAGAGATACAACTTCCAGATATCAAAAGTGTAAAAGTAAATTTCAAATCTTTTTTAGATGTATTTAAAAAAGCTTTATCGCATGAACAAACAATGACTAAAAACCTCAATAACCTTTCAGATATCGCAATGAAAGAGAAAGACCACGCTACATACAACCTACTACAATGGTATGTAACAGAGCAAGTGGAAGAGGAATCAACACTTAATGAAATCATAGACCACATCACACTCGTAGGTGACAATGGATATGGACTTTACACAATAGATAAAGAGCTTTCCTCAAGAACTTTTGTAGACCCTACAGCTGTGTAAATTAAAAAAGCAATCATATTGAATATGATTGCTTTTTATTTAAAACTAATACTAACTGTTATTTATAAGTATATGATGTTAAAACTTGTCCATTATCATCAACAATATCCATTTTTTTAATGTGAGCTTTTAACTCTGGTATTTTAATATAACCACAATTATTACCTTTTGAACAATTTTCAATACTTGAAATAGGTGTATTTACACTTGAAATTGTAAAAGTATATTTAGCTGTAATTCCTCTATCTACTGAACCTGATTGACTTTTTCTTTGTTTTATAAAAGCTTTTGCTGCGGCTTTTTCCATTGGCAAAAAGTTATTATCAATATTTACATTATCAAAAGTAAGTCTTAAATTGCTACCGTTACCTCTCCACACAATTCTGTCTGTACCATTAAAGCTTAAAAAAGACCTTGGTGTCATTGCAGCTACAGGAAATTTTTGATTTTTAAAATCATATTTACCAATACTAGCATTAAGATTGATTGTTGATTCTTGACCTATAAATGCTTGATATTGAGTTATATTTTCATTTAAAACTGTATATGCTTTATTCCATGCATCATCATATTCAAATTCATCATTTATAACTTTATCATAAATACTTTTTTGTGCTCTATATAGATACCATTCTCCAGCATTTTGTTTATTTACCATTTTAATAGAATCTTTTAATCCAGCCAAACCTAATTTATCAATTACGCTTTCATCATTTAAATTTACATCTGCAAACATTGATGTTGCAAGTAATATAGAGCTTAGTAATATTTTACCTGTCATTTTTTTCCTTTTTTTTTGATATTAGCATAAAATTAATATAAAATTGTTGATTATTATTAGAAAATTTAAAATAATTTTAAATATGACACTTAATTTTACATTGTAAATGTAATTATATATCAATATATCTTGATATATGTATTAATTTTATGCTACAATTCAAAATAGAAACAACATAAGGAGATATCAAATGGATAATTTTTTACAAACAATCGGCTCTATCAATGATGAAACAAGACTCAAAATCTTACGATTTATAGTAGTCAACGGTGAAGTGTGTGTTTGTGACATCGAAAACTCATTTGATATGATTCAGTCTCGAATCTCACGACACTTAAAAATCTTAAAAGATGGTGGATTTTTACGAGTAAGTAGACGTGGAAGATGGGCTTACTATAGTATACGAGAGCCACTTGATAAGTTTCGATTAAATGTTTTAGAAGAGATAAGTTATCTTGATATCAAAATACCAACATTAAACAAAGGATGTAATATGGCAAATAGCGAAGAAAAAAAAGTATTGATTATGTGTACAGGAAATAGTTGTAGAAG
>JBATTX010000157.1:0-4579 GCA_049670825.1 Arcobacteraceae bacterium
GTTTGGACAAAAGGGGAAAGCCTTTTTAAAGAAAATAAAATAGATGCATTATTTGGGCATAGTGAAAAAGAGAAAATAAATTCACTTCTAAAAGATGGCACAAGATTTTTTGAAGCGGGTGATTTAAAACATATCGATGAAACAATTATTGATAAAATGATAGGGAAAAGTAGAGCATTTATCAAAATTCAAGAGGGGTGTGATTTTAGATGTAGTTATTGTATCATCCCTTATGTACGAGGAGATTCTCGAAGTTATGATGAGGAGAAAATTCTTAATCAAATCTCTATTTTAGCATCAAATGGGTTTGGGGAATTCATCTTAACTGGTACAAATGTTGGATCTTTTGGAAAAGAACAAGGTTTTGGTACAACTTCAAAAGAGAGATCACAAAACAAAAAAGATAAATTAGCACAATTATTGAAAAAAATATCAATGATTAGAGGGGTTCGTCGAATTAGACTTGGAAGTGTAGAACCTGTACAAATAACAGATGAATTTAAAGAGATTTTGACAGAACCTTGGATGGGAAAACATCTTCACATAGCTTTACAACACACAAGTGAAGAGATGTTAAAAATAATGAATAGACGAAATAAAGTAAAAAGTGATTTAGAACTTTTTGAACTACTAGCTTCAAAAGGCTATGCATTGGGTACAGATTTCATCGTAGGACACCCTGGTGAAACAGATGCACTTTGGAAAGAAGCTATGGAAAATATCGATAGATTTCCTTTGACGCATGTTCATAGTTTTACCTATTCTCCTCGAGATGGAACACCAAGTGCAAAGATGTCTCCACAAATAAATGGCCTTGTTGCTAAACAAAGATTAAGAGAATTAGAAGATAAAATCAAAGAAAAGAATCTTGAGTTTAGAAAACAAAACCAGCCTTTAGATGTATTAATAGAGTCTGTAAAAGATGGTATTTATACTGGATATGATCAGTTCTTTAATACTATTGAAGTCTCAAGTCAAACTGACTTAGTGGGTGACTGGATAACTATAGACAACTACGACATACTGGAGAATAAAAATGTTTCCAAATTTTAATAAAAATAAAGAGATGGAAAAAAATAAAAAAATAAATAATAGAACAAATATAGACAAAAATTTACGAATGATGAGTATATCTGCGATTGTATTGATTGTTCTATTTCTATATACTATTACAAAAGCAGATAATGTAATTCATGGAAATAGTTATTATGTAGGTGTTGGATTTTTGTTTGTTTTACTGATGCTGACTTTTGCATTGCAAAAATATAAAGATAAAATTCGTTCACTTATTCCTAAAAATAAATTTAGTGATGAATTAGAAACTGCACAAGAGAGTTCATCTTCTAATGAAACAACGAGTATTAAACAAAAAGATATTCAATCACACATCACTCCGACAACTTCAAACTTAACTTTTAAAGATGTAGCAGGAATCAAAGAGATAAAAGAGGAGCTTGAAGAGGTTGTCGACTTTTTAAATAATCCAAAAAAATATCAAAAATATGGTGTTTCTCTTCCTCGTGGTGTTTTACTTGTAGGTCCTCCAGGTGTTGGTAAAACACTTATAGCAAAAGCAGTAGCAGGTGAAGCAGAAGTTCCATTTTTCTATCAAAGTGGTGCTAGTTTTGTTCATATATATGTAGGTATGGGAGCAAAAAGAGTACGAGAACTTTTTACAGTAGCAAAACTTAATGCTCCTTCAATTATTTTTATTGATGAGATAGATGCAGTTGGAAAAGCAAGAGGTGTGGGAAGTAATGATGAGAGAGAAGCTACATTAAACGAACTATTGACACAAATGGATGGTTTTGATAGTTCAAGTGGTGTTATGGTTGTAGCAGCTACAAATAAAATAGAAGTATTAGATGAAGCGTTACTTCGAGCTGGACGATTTGATAGAAGAGTATTCTTAACACTTCCAACAAAAGCAGACAGAATTGAGATATTAAATCTTTATTTAAAAGGAAAATCTATCAATTTAGATATAGATAAACTTGCAAATGAAACAAGTGGATTTAGTAGTTCTGCTTTATCAACACTTGTAAATGAAGCACTTTTATGTATGATTAAAAGAGAAGGTACGAGTTTACTTGAAGATGATTTAGAGTTTGCAAAACAAAAGATTCAATTTGGGAAAAAGCAAATTACACTTTTAACAGCTGAGCAAAAAGATATTCTAGTAACTTATCAATCAGGGAAAGCATTTATAACAAAATCAAAAGTGAATCTTTTTGATAATGGTATTTCGACAGAAGATTTAGTATATCCATCTAAATCACAATTGAAAAATATGATAAAAAAATATCTTGCTGGTTCTGTAACTTTAGAAATTATCAAAAATGAATCTTACATAGTATTTGAAGACGAACTTAAAGAAGCATATAAAATTGCACATAAAATGGTTGATGATTATAAAATGGCACAATCTGTAGAAAATCTTATTCAATCTATAAAGGATGATTTAAAAACTGAAATTATCTCAAATATTGAAGATGTAAAAAAATTAAAAGAGATTTTGTTAAAGGATGAAGTTGTATTTTAGTGGATTTTCATTAAAAAATGAACAAGAACTATTTAAAGAGTATTTAGAAAAATCTGATTTCATCGTAAGTGGATTTAGTTATGGAGCAATTAAAGCAGTTGAATATGCTTTAGATAGTCATAATAGAATAGACAAGTTACAACTCTTTTCACCTGCATTTTTTAATGATAAAGATACAAAATATAAAAGAATGCAACTTATGTATTTCAAAAAAGATCCAAAACTTTACTGTGCAAATTTTTTAAAAAATTCAAATTTTACAAAAGAGTTAGTGATGCAGTATTTTGAGATGGGAACATATGAAGAGTTATATGAACTTTTACATTATCCCTGGACTACTGAAAACTTACAAAAAATAAAAAATAAAAATATCACATTAGAAGTTTTTTTAGGTGCCGAAGACAAAATTATAAATGCTCAAAAAGCAATGAATTTTTTTAAAGAGTTTGGTGAAGTGTATTATATAAAAGATAAGGGACATATATTATGAGTAACAATATAGCAAAAATAGGAATAATCACAGCTTCAGATAGAGCAAGCAAAGGAGTTTATGAAGATTTATCAGGAAAAGCAATTGAAGATACTTTAAATGATTATTTAACTTCTGCTTGGGAGCCAGTATATAGATGTATAGAAGATGATCAAAAAACAATAGAAGATACATTAAAAGATTTGGTTGATAATGAAAACTGTTGTTTAGTTGTAACAACAGGTGGTACTGGACCAGCTAAAAGAGATGTGACACCTGAAGCTACTGAAGCTGTATGTGATCGTATGATGCCAGGATTTGGAGAACTTATGCGAGCAGAATCTTTAAAATTTGTTCCCACTGCAATTTTATCTCGTCAAACAGCAGGACTGAGAGGAAGTTCACTAATAGTAAATCTTCCTGGAAAACCAAAATCAATAAGAGAGTGTCTTGATGCAGTTTTTCCTGCTATTCCTTATTGTATTGATTTGATGGAAGGACCTTTTTTAGAGTGTGATGAACAGGTGCTAAAACCGTTTAGACCAAAAAAAAAGTAAGGTCTCACTTAAGTCCTATTTAAGAATTTATACTAAGGTATACTATACATAAATGAAGAATTATCCTACAATATTCATATAAAATATGACATTAGGATTAATTATGGCAGATATTAACGAAACATTAGGACAATCAGTAACTACAGATATCGAATCAAAAGAGGATGAGATAAGTAAGAATGGTGGACTGAACGTATCTTTAGAAGATTTTACATCAGGTGTTAAAGAAGCTAAAACTATAACAAAGAAAGAGGATGAAGCTGAACAAACTCAGAATCAAAATCCTCAAGATAATTTAGAAGATATAGTTAAAAATACAGAAACAGAAATTACACCACAAACTGCAGAAACACTTAATAAAGAAGTTTCAGATACAGATTTTTTAGTTTCTCCTGATCGTGATATTGCAATTATCCAAGATGTACAATTAGATACAAGAGTACAAGAAAATCCTCCAGTTACAGAAGAAGAGGGGATACCTCAAAATACAAATGGAAATGCAGCTGAAGCTACAGGTACTAATAATGCTCCTGTTATCACTCCTGTTGCTGAAAGTTCTAACACACCGATAGTAGGTGCAATAAATGATGAAAACGAGACAGTGACTATTAAGGAAGATAGTTTTTCTTCTGGAAATTTACTTAATAATCTTACTGATTCAGATAGTACTTCTCATTCTATAACAACATTTAGTATTTTAGGAGATCCTACTCAATATAGTTCAGGAGAGATAGCAACGATTGAAAATGTTGGTACAATTACAATCTTAGGAAATGGTAACTATACATTTACTCCAATAGCAAATTATAATGGAACTGTACCTCAAATTACCTATACAATCGTAGATAATAATCATCCAGAAGATACAGATACTTCTACACTGACACTAACAGTAGATGCAGTAAATGATAAAACAGTAGTAGCAGATGATTCAGCAACTACAAATGAAGATGCAGCAATCGATATCAATGTCTTAGCAAATGATACAGATACAGTAGATGGAACAGCTGC
>JBATTX010000158.1:0-1640 GCA_049670825.1 Arcobacteraceae bacterium
AAGTTTAACTATAGAAGCAGTAAGCCGGAGTCATATACTTTTTATAGAGATGGCAAAAAGCTAAGAGATTTTAGCTTTTTTCTTCTCTTTGATATTTTTAACGATTCCATAAATAGTGATAATAATCCAGAAAATCTCTATAACAAAAGAGCCTAGATTGAAATGTACGCACAACGAGATGAGCAATAAAATAGCACCACAAAGGTTCAGAAGCTGAAACGTCAACGAACTGTTGTCTATCTTGTTTGCTTGGAGTAAAAAGTAGGCGTATACTAAAAAAAGCATCCCTACAAATCCTATAAACTGAAATATATCCATGTAGTTTTTATGCTATTTTTTGTAATTTTACTAAAAATTTCAGGTCACAACCAGCTAGTGGATGGTTGTAATCTACTGTTACACTCTCTTTTGTAGCTTCTGTTACAGTTGCTCTTAAAAGTTCACCATTTTGTCCATCAGCTTCCAAAACCATACCAATCTCGATCTCAATCCCTTCAAACTCAGATATAGGAAGTGTTTCAGAAAGTTTTTCATCATATTGACCGTACGCTTCATCTGCCGGTACTTCTACTCTTTTTATCTCACCTTCGTTCATATCTTGAATACGACTCTCTAGTCCAGGAATAAGTTCCCCTGCACCATATTTGAAGACAATTGGATCACCATCTAAGTTTGTGTCGATGATGTCATCTTCTATTTTTAATTCATAATTTAATGTTACCATTTGGTTATTTTGGATTGCCATGTTTATCCTTTGTTTTAAAGGGGTAACTATAGCGAAAATTTATAATGATTAAATAAATCTTTTGGCTTTGATAACTTCTTTTTAATAGAAATAAATCTACAATACTCACATGATAATAAACTCAATACTACAAGGTTTCGTTTTTGGTTTAGGTGCAGCTGTACCTATTGGTCCCATAAATATTTTGATAATGGATAGAGCTTTACAAAACTATAAAAGTGCAGTGGCCATTGGAGCTGGGGCTTTAACTGCAGATATTACTTATTTGGTTTTGATACTTTTAGGGCTAGTGACATTTTTTAATCATCCGATATTTTTAAACTTTTTAAGTGTTTTTGGGAGTGGTTTTTTACTTTTTATAGCGTATATGATATTTAAAGGTAGAGATAAAAAACTCAACAAAACAACTACAACAGTAGATGGAAAAACAATATTTAAGTCCTATATCGGTGGATTTTTTCTCACACTTCTCAATCCCTATACGATAGCATTTTGGCTAAGTGTAGCGACATTTACAAGCAACGGAAGCGAAGAGGTGGACTACTTTATACTTGTAGGAATGATATGTGCGATTTCGATGTGGATAACTATCATGCCATATTTAGTGCATCGTTCAAAACACAAAATATCACAAAAAGTCTCATACTACATCGCTCTATTTTCAAGCGTAGTTTTAGCTGGATTTGCTGTTAGTTTATTTGTTAATAGTTTTTTGATGTAGGTTGGTTTGTGTCGAGCTAAGATTTTTAATAAATTGCTTAGTTCCTACATTAATAAGTATGCAATATTAGGTATAGTATTTTAATATCTTAAATAAGTTATAAAAGGTTCATTTATATGACAAACATAAAAAAAGCAACAACAGATAATATTCCCCAACTATGTGAACTTCTTG
>JBATTX010000159.1:0-11342 GCA_049670825.1 Arcobacteraceae bacterium
ACTGAATAGCAAATACAGCTCCAGCAGCTCCTGCAATCCCTGCACCTAAGGCAAATGCAAACAATTTATAATAAGAGATGTTGATCCCCATTGATTTTGCTGCAATCTCATTTTTATTTATATAATATAACGCTCTACCATATTTAGATGTATCAAGGTTTCTAATAATAACAAATGTGATTAATAGTAATCCAAATGCCATATAATAAATAGAGATATCAGAAAATAATTCGTATCCAAACACTCTTACAACATCAATTCCAAAAATACCATTTGGACCACCTGTTAAACCAAACACATCATTTTTTAGTACTTGTTCAAAAATAATATTAAATCCAATAGTTGCAACTAATAAATAATCCCCTCTAAGGTGAATAATTGGACCAGCTAATAATACTGAAAATATTACTGGAAATAAAATTGCAAATGGGATTGTTTCAATAATCTCGAACCCAAAATGTACATTTAAAATAGCTGTTGTGTATGCGCCCATCCCAAAGAAAATAGCATGACCCATATTAAAAATACCAGCTCGTCCTAAAATAATATCTTGAGAAAATGCAACCACTGCAAATACTAAAAATGTAATACCAATACTTAACCAAGCAGAGTCAACAATAAACGGAAAAAATGCCATTACTACTAAAAATAATGTAGATATACTTGTTGTTCTATTCATTATACTTTCTCCGCTGTTTTTTCACCAAGAATACCTGTAGGTCTTAGTATTAAAATCACAATTAATAAAATAAATGTAAAAGTCTCAGCCCATTCTGTAGAGATATACCCTGAAATCATTGCGTTGAATAATCCAAGTAAAAGTCCACCTAACATAGCTCCAGGAATTGAACCAATTCCACCAATGATAGCCGCAATAAATGCATTTAATCCATATAGCCAACCCATATCAAAAGTTAAACCTCTGTAGTAAACACCAATAAATAAACCACCAATTGCCCCTAACATCGAACCAATAACGAAGATAGTTACAATAATTCTATTTACATTGATACCCATTAGTTTTGCTGCATCTTGATCGATTGCAGTAGCTCTAATTGCTGTACCAATTTTTGTTTTATTAATAAATATATAAAGAGCAATCATTAAAACAGCTGATAATGCTAAAATTACCACTTGTGTAAATGAGATAATCACTCCACCAAAATTCCACGAAGTTGCTGGGAATATATCAGATGGGAAAATTTCCATATTTGGACCCCAAATTAACATAATTCCATTTTGAATTACTAAAGATGCACCAAGTGCTGAAACTACAGCACTTAATCTTGGTGCTGTTCTTAAAGGTCTGTATGCTAGACGCTCAAGAAGGACACCTACAAAAGCAACTACTAATGCTGTTAATGAAAATACTATAACGATATTCACTAATGTCAATGCATTTGAACCATAAAATTGTGTAAACAAAGTAAGTCCTACATAAGCAGAGAAGGCAACAAGGTCACCGTGTGCGAAGTTAATTAACTTCATCACACCGTAAACCATTGTATAACCTAATGCTACTAATGCATACAAACTTCCTACTGTTAAACCATTAATTAACTGTTGAAGAAAAGTATCCATATTTTATAACCTATTATTCACTAACTACTTTTTTTGTACCATTTTCATTCATTTTATATACAACAAATTTAGCACCAACTCTTTCACCGTCTTCTCTAACGTTAAATGGTCCAGTAATACCTGGAAAATCTTTCATTGATCTAACATACGCTGCAATTTTTTTAGTATCAAAAGATTTTGTTTTTTCAACACCTTCAATAACTGCTCTTAATCCATCTGCATTTGTAACTGGCCAAATTGATGGAGGATCCATTTTAAATCTAGCTTTGTAAGCTGCAAGATATTTTTTAGCTTCTGGGTATGGTAAAATTTCTGGTGTTGGGAAGTTAATTAAAACTGTTCCATCAGCTGCAGCACCTGCTAATTTATAGAAATCTGGGTTATCGTTAGAATCCCCACCAACAAAATCAGCATCTATTTGTAATTGTTTTTGTTGTGCTCTTAATAAACCACCATCTGTGTAGTATCCTGAGTAATAAATTACATCTGGATTCATAGCTTTGATTTTAGTAAGTGTTGCTGTAAAGTTTTGAGAACCTGATTTGATTTTTCCTCTAAATACAACATTTCCACCAATAGCTTTAACTGAAGCTTCTGTTGCATCACCTAAACCAGATGAGTAAGAAGAGTAATCAGATAATACAACAATGTTTTTATATTTTTTAGTATTTACCATATACTCAGCAGTAAAATCACTTTGCGAAGAGTTTGGAAATGAGTTTCTAAAGAATGTCCAGTATTTTTTCTCTATTAAAGAATCACTTGTACCATCTGAAGTTTGAAGTACACCTTTTCTGTAGTATGTAGTTTGAGCAGCTTCTGTTGCTCCTGAAGTATATGAACCAATTACAGCAAATACACCAGCATTTGTAAGTTTTTTAGCACAAACAGCCGCTTTTTGAGCTTTAGCTTCATCATCACAAGTTACAACTTCAATTTGTTTACCTAGTAAACCACCCTCAGCATTTTTCTCATCAACAATTAATCTTACAAAGTTATCTATACTTTGTCCCTCATTTGCGTATTTACCTGTAATAGGTGCTTGAACACCAATTTTAACTGTATCAGCAGCAGCCAAAGAACTTGCTACAACAGCACTTAATGCAAGAGTACTTGCTATCTTTTTTAAACTCATTTTATCTCCTTTAATTTATAGAATTAAATTTTATTTATATTGTAGGCTCTATAATATAGCAACCCACACACCATTCACCAATGTTGTCAATTTTATTAATATCGCCCCCTTTAAACGTTGATTTAAGGTTTGAAAAACCTGACACTATCTTGTCAAATGACTCAATAATCTCTTCAACTCTTTTTTCACTTTTTTTTCTAGCAGTATTTGAAATATCCAAATAAAATGCAAAAACTCCATAATCTAAAGTCGATTCATCTTTGTGTTCTCTATCTAGCATTTTACAAAGTGTTTCTACGTCATTTTTGTACTCTTCTTGAACATTTCTCACACCGTTTTTAATAGCCATAATAACTCTCGACACTGAGTCATTATCAGTTTTATGTGGGAATCTTTCATCTAGTGTTAAACTAATAACATCTTGCATCAAATACCGTTTCTTCATAAAATCTTTAAATGCATCTCTTTTTGGAAGAGAACATCTTAAAATATCAGAAATAGTAGCATCGATAAATATCTCAGGTGCATTTTCTATTTTGGCTATCTCTTGTCCAACATGAATAGCTAAAAATTTCTCAGGAGCATATGATAAATATAACTCATCAGCAGTCCAAAATGAAAAGTTTTTTTTTGCAGTTATTAAACCATTTAATACAGAATCAATAACTTCACTTTGGCTTGGAAATGTATACATTAATCTTCTCCTATGTAATTTTCATCTACTTCGTCAATAATACCACTTTCAAAAAGGATATCTTCAATCAATTTATTTTTCGAGATATGTAATGACTTACTTAATAATACAAGAGAGTCATCCAATCTTTTATCAATCTTAATAGTTAATTGCGAAATCTCTTTTTTATTTAACTTCTTATGATTGTTAATAACTTTTTGAATTACTGTTCTTTTATTTTTTTGCTTTGCCATCGTCCAACTCTATAATATATTTTTAGTAGTACTAAAAGTAGTACTACTTTTGATTTAGTGATTATTTCATAGGTAAACTGAATTTGACCTGAATTTTATATCCATTGTTACCAATAGTACTAAAAGGTTTTAAATTTGTTTTTAATGTTACAAAATGTAATTCATAATTGTTACTGTACTATTTTTATTTTTTTATTGAATATTTATAAATTATATTATTGTATATAAAATATACAATAATATGATTAGTGTGATTTTTGAAGATTTTGTAGAGTAAATTACACTTATAAAAGTGTAATTTTTTTTTACTTTTTAGTTTTGTATTGTTGAATAATTAGCCCAAAAATGATAGCACTTAATCCAATTATTGTAGATAAATATATTTTTTCACCTACAATAAAATAGATAAATATCAAAGAGATAAAAGGTGAGATAAATATTAAATTTGCTATTTTTGAAGTAGAAGTAGCACTTTGCATCGCTTTTAACCAAAAGATAAAAGTGATTCCCATCTCAAATAACCCTACATAACTAGCAGCCAATAGTCCAGTGAAGCTTGGTAATACTAAAGGTTGCGTAGCAAGAAAATAAATAATTATCATGGGAATAGAGATTAAAAAATTTGAAAATAACCCTACAATTGGATCAGCTTTTGATTTTGTGTTAAATATCCAATACAATGACCACAGTACTGTAGATAACAATGCAAACATCACTCCTTCAAAATTAGAAAAATTTAATGAAAAAGGATCCCCTTTTGTTGCAATTATTAAGACTCCAAAATAACACACAATACCTGCAATAATATCATTGAGTGTTAATTTTTGTTTTAAAAATATAACAGAAAAAAATGCCAACATCAATGCCCATGTATAATTTATCGCTTGTGCTTCTTGTGCAGGAAGTAAATCGTACGCTTTAAAAAGAACTAAATAGTATAAAAAAGGGTTTATTGAGCCTAGTATAAATGTAATACCAAAATTTGTTTTGATATGATTTTTTACATCACTCATTTTTTTTTGAGAGAGAATAACAATAAAAAGAATCAAAGTTGAACTCATAGTAGCATATAAAACTAACTCTGCTGGATTTAAATAATTTAATGCAACTTTAAATGCTGTTGCTACTGTTGACCATAAAAAAATAGCACTAAGGGCGTATTTATACGCTAAATTTTGTGATTTTATAAGAGATCCTTTTGATTATTGTATATTATATAAAAATGGTAAAAGCCATGAAAAGGTTAGCCACATTATTAAAGTAAGAGGAATACCTACTTTTAAAAAATCATTAAAGGTGTATCCACCTGCACTCATCACTAAAAGATTAGTTTTATATGCCATAGGTGTAGCATAACTCATATTCGCTCCAAATAAAACGGCTAGAACAAAAGGCTCTGCTGGCAGATTGAGTTGTTGTGCTATTCCTATTGCAATTGGAGTACCTATTACTGCTGCTGCGTTGTTTGAAACAATATTTGTCATGATAGCCATAAGAAGCATCAAGCCACTTATCATCACTGTTGTAGAGCTTCCATCCATCACCTCAACAAAAAGATGCGCTAGATATGCGGCTGCTCCTGTTTTTAATAATGCCTGACCCAATGCCAAAGATGCAACAACTACAAGTATCACTTGTGTACTTAAAGCATTTGAAGCATCTTTCCAATTGATACAATTAGTTAAAAACATAATCAAAACTCCACAAGTAGCACTTACTGCAATTGGTAATATTCCAAATGCTGAAATAAGTACTATCCCTACCATAATAATAAATGCAATAGGAGCTTTCTCCGAGTGAATTACATCAGATGTGGCATCTAAAACTAAAACTTCACGATTTTTTTTCAAATTTTGAATATGTTCACTTTTCCCTTGCACTAAAAGTACATCGCCAACTTTTAAAGTAACTTCTGAAATATCTTTTAGAATTGTTTTTATAATACGTCCTGATTTATGTACTGCCAGCCCCAAAAGATTATTACGCTCTAAAAATCTTGTTCTACAAAGTTGTGTATTATTTAACTTTGAACCTTGAGAGATAATTATCTCTGCAATTTGTTGATCATCAGCTTGTAAAGGGTGTTCTTTATCAACAACACCTAAGGTTGTATATAATTTCGCACCTAAAATAGTTTCATAACTTTTTAGGTTTTCAGGGGTGTCATCTACTACTAACATATCATCTGATTGAACCACAATATTTTTTGTAGGGAAAATATACATATCACTACTACTTCTGTAGAGTCGTGAGATTTTCATCATATTATCTGTTTTTTTGAGTATCTCTTCAATTGTTAAACCTTCAGAAACTGCACCTTCCAATATCATCAGTTTGGCAGAAAATACTCTTGGTGAAGTATCTGAAAATGGTGCTTCTCTATTTGATATAAATAATGGAACGATAAGCCATAAGTACAGTATTGCAATAACAGAAGCAATACAAACAGGTAAAAAGAAATCAAACATTCCAAACTTTTCAAGTCCCATATCAACAGCAACAGAAACTACCAATAAATTAGTTGACGTTCCTATTGTTGTACTCATTCCACCAATAAGTGTAGCAAACCCCATCGGCATAAGTACTTTTGAAGCTGGCATTTTTGTACGTAATGAAACGGCCGTTAAAATTGGTAAAAGCAATACAACAATTGGAACATTATTTATAAACGCACTTAAAGTTGCCCCTAAAAGAAGTGTCAATAGAAATGAAAATTTTGGATAAGATACCCACATACGTGAGAGTATTCGCCCTGCTGGCTCCAATGCACCAGTTCGTACTAACCCTTGCCCAGCAATCATCAAAGCACACACAGCAACCAACGCCTCATGTCCAAATCCTGAATAAAAATTTATAGCATGCAAAGATACATTGTCTTTTGAAAAAGGAAACAATGTAAATCCTACAGTTAAAAGAACTAAAATAACTAAACTAGAGGTTTCTATAGGGATATTTTCTCTTGTAAAAAGATACAATGCCAATACGGTTAAACACATCACTGCTATTGCATGTGTATTTAAATCATATATTACATCCATTTAGTTTCCTTTTTTATTTCTATATACTATAGTTTATATCTTGAGGATTTTGAGTATCCAATGGAAGTGTGATTTCGAATCGTGCACCCTCTTCTGTATTTGATGCTTCAATTTTTCCATGCAAGCTCTCAGTTACAATTTTATAACACATATGTAACCCTAATCCTGTTCCTTGTGATTGGTGCTTTGTTGTAAAATATGGTTCAAATATCTTCGAGATAAACTCATCAGGTATACCTCCTGCATTGTCTTCTATAATGATTAAAGCACTATTATTTACTCGTTGTAGCTCTATCTTTACAAGAGGATCTTTAATATTATTTTGAATAATTGCATCTTTTGCATTATTTAAAATATTAATCAATGCTTCAGAAAGTTCACCAACAACTAAGTTTGTTTCAATTTTTGGAGCGTCATCTAAATTTGTTTCTAAGGTGATATAGTGATTTTTAAATGTTGCTTCAACTATATTTATAGCTACTTGTATTCTATCATGTAAAATAACTTTTTGAACTTTTTTATTTGATTTAATATAATCACTAAATGTATTAATTGTGTTTGACAAATATTGTGCGTGTTCATTAATAGTGTTCAATGTTTTTTCCAACTTTGCATCGTCAATTACATGAAACTGTTTTTCTACTAAAAGTCCTGTTGAAGCAGTAGAGATAACACTTAGTGGTTGTCTCCATTGGTGTGCTATATTTGCAAGCATTTCACCCATTGAGGCAATTTTTGATTGGTTAAGCAACATCTGCTGTTGTTCAAGCTGTAGTTTTGTATTTTCCTCTAAACTAAACTGTGCTTTTTGTAACTCACTTAATGCAATTTTTGTTTTATTTTTTTCAGCATTTATTTTTCGATTCCACCATAAAATCCATATAATAATAAAAATACCAACTGCTACAATTTTCCATAATAATGCATAATCTGTTTTTTCTATAGTTTGCAAAGAGAACCACTTTTGCTGAATCGCAGTATGTTCAATTGGTTTTATTTTATTAAAGCCTTTTGTTAAAATAGAAGCTAATTCAGGCCATTGCTTAGGAGCAACAAAACTATATTTGACATTGCCATAAGGTGTTGGAGCAGCAACTTTTATGTTGTTTAGATTTCCAAATACACTCATATAGTTTGCAACAGCCAAATTCCCAACATATACAATATTTTTATCCTTATTAACCAATTCTAAAGCTTTTTGAGTATCAGACACATTAATAATTTTGATATTAGGGTAATCTTCTTTTAGCCACTTATTGGTTAAAAAACTTTTTTCTACTACTACTGTTTTATTATTTAAATCAGATAAAGAACCGATATAATTCCCTTCTTTATTTGTAATAATCATCATAGGATAAGATAAAAACTCTTTCCCGAAAGAGAAATTTTGTTCACGTTGTTTATCTTTTACTGAAAATAACAAACTATCAAACTTGTCTTGTTTTGTGTTGATTATATTATAGGCATCTTCCATACTGCTATTATCTAAGACAAAATCAACATCCAATCCCATATACTGAGCGCTCTTTTTTACATAATCAACTGCAAGACCACTTGCAACGCCATTACTATTAAACTCAAAAGGTGGTCTGTTTGGTCTAACTCGAAATCGTACAATAGGATGTTTGGTTATAAAATCTTCCTCTTTTGATGTGAGTTCACCATCATCAGTATCTTCACTATATGGAATCCGAATCCAACTTGATAAAATCAAATTTTTTTCTTCTCTTGTGATACTATCTAAACCTCTTTGCAATATAGAGTTTAAAGTTGGTTTATCTATATTGGAAAAGAAATGTACAGAACTAGGTGTAAGCTCATTTTGAGTTATTGCTTTTAATCCTATTATTAAATTTTCACGTATAAAGTTCTCTACAACAAGATGATAATCTATAATCGCATCAACAGTACCTGTTTGTAAAAATTTTACTGATTCTGCAAGATCTTGCGTTTCCACTATTTTTATATCAGGAAACTTTTGTTTTATCTTATCTATGGTTGCATAGTTTTTTACAATTGCTACTTTTTTATCTTTTAGATCATCAAATGTAAGTATAGTTTTATTTTCTTGTTGTGTATAAATATACTCTCTAACTTTATAAAAATTTGTTGTAAAGTTTCCAAAGTCTTCTCTACTTTTGTTATAAAATGTAGAGGGCAACATATCTATTTTTTTTTCTTTAAACGCTTGTAATAACTCAGACCAAGTTCCCTCTACATATTTTACTTTTAAACCTGTATTTTTCAGTACTATTTTGAGAATATCTCCATAAAGTCCTTCAACATTTTGTGTCTCTTTATCAAAAAAGATATATGGTTTTGAATTTTCTATTCCTACAATGATTTGATTATTATTGATCCATTCTTGTTCAGAGTGAGGAAAGGTAATAGTATCTTTTATAACATTTGCACCAAGTATCCATTCATTGCGAAGTTTAGTTATCGTTGCGTATGAGATTGAATCTAATGCTTTGTTGATAATTGACGATAAAATATATTGGTCTTTTTTTATTCCAAAACGTAAATCTTCACTTTTTACATCTGGATGTTTAAAATAACCAGCCAATTTAATATCTTGCAACATCAACGAATCAACTCTAAAAAGGCTCATTGCATTACTTAAAACAACATCTACTTTATTGTTTATAAGGTAGTGAAATCTTTCATCTGTAGAATCAATAAGTACTAAATTTATATTTTTGATTTTTTTTAAAACATCTACTAAATAAGAATTTTTTACTATTCCAACACGTTTTCCTTTTAAAGAATCAAGTCCAGTGTAGTTGTCAAAATCTTTTCTAGTAAATACTCCAATAGGTATCTCATAGTATGGATTTGTATAGTTAGTAAATTGTAATCTATCTGCTTTATATGAAAACTCAGTTATCATATCTAACTTTCCAGTTTTAAATTTATTATAAACTTGTGGCCAAGTCCCACCTATTTTTTGAAACTTCAACCCTGTTCGTTGAGATATTATCTCTATAAGATCTTGAGTAAAACCTACTTTTTTGTTATTTTTGATAAAACTAAATGGGGTGTAGCTATCTATTGAACCAATTGTTACTGTTGGATTATTTTTTAAATACTCTTTTTCTTCTAATGTAAGATTGAAGTGTGTAGAACCAACTAATAGCTGAACAAACAATATAGATATTAGTATGACATATTTCAAGATAACCTCTTTCAAATAAATCTATTTTACTACAATAAACTTGCGTAAAAATTAGAAAAACGATTATTTTTCATATAGTGCAAAATTGATTTTATTTTGTTATAATATGTATATGGAGATAGAATGGATTTAAAAAAATATATCAATGACTGGTCACAATTTAAGTTTGATAAAAATAGTAGAAAAGTGTTGCTTATAATATACGCGATTATTATGTTTAGCTCTATTTCTAGTGAAATGAATACAATAATATTTATTATTCTTTTTGTAGTATTACCTATTAGTATTTACAGTTTTGTAAAGTACATTTTTCCAAATAAATAAAATACACAAAAAGTAACATGACTCAAGATATTAGTATCACCCAAACAAAAGATCAGCTTATAAGCCAGTGGAAAAACTTACGATTTCGATTTTTTAATATTCATCGAGAAGATACAGAAAAATTCAAAAAACTCTATGAAAATCATCCTCTTTATAACTCTGTAAGTAAACATTTTGATAAAAGCTTTCGAGATATCAATCAAATAGCAGAGCTTGAAATTACATTGCACTTAGAAAAAAGTTAAATTTTATTAAATATTCTGAACAATTAAACTTGGTGCTACCCCAAACATTCTTGAAAACTCTCTACTAAATTGAGAAGGACTTTCATATCCAACTTGAAATGCAATTTCATGAACTTCTTTATTTTGTAAAAGTAAAAGTTGTTTTGCTTCTTCAAGACGAAGTTTCTTTTGAAATTGAAGAGGAGAAATAGATGTAGTAGTTTTAAAGTGTTGATACAAAGAAGATTCACTCATATCAATACTATTTGCTAATTGTTTTATATTTATTTTCTTATCAAAGTTGTCTTTGATTTGGGTGATAACTTTTGCAATTTTATTTGAAACTGTACCATCCATTGAAAATTTACTAATAAAATATCCTGATTTACTTTTAACTAAATTGTAAAGAACTTCTCTAATTACTAGGGGATAAAGAAAATTAATATCATCATTTTCTCTTTCTAATAATTTGACAAGTCTAAAAATAGATTCATAAAGTTCTATATTTATTTCATTAAAACATAAACCTTTTTCAGATTGTATATCTATTGGTACAATTGAATAATTTATATTTTTAAGTACTTCATGTATATCTTCAATATTAAATTTTATTCTCAATGATACATAAGGTTTTTCATTTGAAGCTTCACTTATTTTAATTCTTGCAGGTAAGTGTGTTGAAGATACTAAGTATTCATTTTGGTCATAATTGTAAACTATATCACCAAAATTTACATCCTTCGCACCTTGTAAGATTATACAAATCGAAGGTTCATACATAATACTAATTTGTTCAGAAAGAGTCCTTGAAGTAAAAAAATCTAAATTTGGAATTTTGGATTGAAATTCTCCATCAACTTTATGTTTCGTTGTAATTAAGTTAATCATCTCATTTCTATAGTTTTCAAATGTTGTATCCATATTTCAATCCTTATATT
>JBATTX010000160.1:0-1624 GCA_049670825.1 Arcobacteraceae bacterium
GGTCTACGATATTTTCAACAACTGGTGCTGAAGTTGTATGACCAACTGATCTAAGCCATAAAACTGTAACTGGAGATTCGGGACAAAATGCTTTTAAATCATGGTTTGCAATATTATATGGGTGTGACTCTAAACCTTCCCTTTGTGTTGCATCGATACCATCTTTGAACATAAAGCCTTCAAACATAGTACCTTTTGTTAGTGATTGATTGATTACATCAGCTTTAAATGCAGTAATTTTCCCATCTTTATCTACTGCGATTTTTACTTTATCTATAGTCATAGGTCTAAAATAACCCATTTTTATATCATCTTCTCTTGTCCATAAAGTTTGAACTGGCCAAGCTTCATTTTGTGATACATAAACAGCATCAACTACAAAGTCACTAGAAGGATTAGCTCGTCTTCCAAAACTACTTCCTAAGTAGTTGTTATAATACTCTACATCTTCAGGTTTTATTCCTAAAATTTTTGCACAAGTAGCTCTATATACTGTTTGGAACTGTCCACCAACTGACATATATGCTGTATCACCTTTGTGATGAACTGTACAGTTTAGTGGCTCCATTGGTGCATGTGCTAAAAATGGAAAAGAATACTCAGCTTCAACAACTTTAAAAGCTTCTTTAAAAGCTTTAGCTGTATCCCCATCTTTTTTCATAACCGGTAAATCTTCTTTATCCAAATAGCTTTTATACTCTTTTTCTAAATCAGCAGTAGAAATTTTCTCAAACTCCCCATTGTCCCAAACTACATCAATCTTTTCCATTGCCATTTTTGCTTGATACCAATGGGTTGCAATTACAGCTATTTTTTCATTTGGAAGTTGTTTGATTTTTAGAACACCTGGCATATTTTTAGCTTTTGAGTCATCATAACTTTTTATTTTTGCTCCAAAAACTCTAGGTTGTACAAGTGCTGCGTATTTCATATCTGGAAGTCTAACATCTATACCAAATTTAGCAGTTCCAGTTATTTTTTCATTTACTTCTATTGGATGTCTTTTAGTTCTTTTTCCAATTAAAACATGATCTTTCTCATCTTTTAATTTTACATCTTTAGGAAGTTCCATCTTTTGGATATCTTCAATTAATGAACCATAAGATAGTTTCTCTTTTGTTTTATTATTGATTACAAATGAATTTTTTGTAGAGATATTATACATTCTAACTTGCCATTTTTTAGCAGCTGCACTTTTTAGCATATATCTTAAAGTAGCACCAACCTCTCTGACTCTTTGTTGTTGCGTTTTAATACTCATAGAACCACCTGTAAGCATCATAGGCATTCCAGGGATATTAAATACATCAGCTACAGGAGCTGGAGCAAATATAATCTCTTCCCATGAAGCATCTAATTCATCTGCAATACACATAGCAATTCCAGTGTAGGCACCTTGGCCCATCTCTACTTGTCCTAAATAAAATGTAATACTATTGTCTTTATCTATTTTAATAAAAGCATTCGGATTAATTACTTCTTTTTTCTTTTCAATTTGTGCAGCCATACCTTTGATAGGAAGATTGAATCCAATTATAAAAGCTGAACTAATTAGTGTACTATTTTTTATAAATTCTCGTCTATTTAAGTTCATCTTTTATCCTTTCACCACTGTACTTTTAAC
>JBATTX010000161.1:0-8466 GCA_049670825.1 Arcobacteraceae bacterium
TTTTCTGATCAACTCTTCTTCGGATGCTTTCTCTTTTTTTTATTCTTTCTGCTTTTTCTATTGTTCTTATGTTTTTCTTTTTTTCTATTTCGGCTACTTAGTTTATTTGTAATAAATGCTTTGTTTCTTTCTGGTGATTTTTTATGATGTTTGGATATTATTATTGTTAAAGTAATGTATTATCTTTATCTATTATATTTGAAATTGTATTAGTATTTTTACAATTCATTATTAACAAAATACTTTGAGGTATATATTTATAAATACTAAACGTCTTATTTACAGGTTAAGTGCTGTTTGCACACAGCCTTTTAGCGAGGTTATTTCTGATATTATGGGGTTTATATCTTTTGGTAGGTATTTTGCGGTTGTTTTACCAATACTAATTGCTGTGTAGCTTTTATCCCATGTTGAATTTTGAAAAAAAGATTTAATTGTAGAAGGAGATGAAAAAATAACAATTGAATTTTTTGGTAATTTTACTTTTTGTGGATATTTATGTGTGATTGTTTTATATATGGCTTTATAATCACAAATTACATTATTGTTATTAAGGATAGTAACTAAATTAGATACGGTTTTATTCCCTCCTATGTAAAGTACTTTTTTATTTGCTAAAAGTGGAATAATCTCATACGCAAATTCATTACCGTGTTTTTCACTTCCTGTAAATTGAAGAGTTCCTTTGTAGTCTTTTAAGGTCTTAGCCGTTTGAGGTGCAATTACATATGATGGTATATGTTTCCAATCATTAGATAATTCATTTAAATATTTAATTGCATTTTTTGACGTAAAAATCAATGCATCATACTTTGAACAATCAATGTTCATTTGTATTGGAATTGTATCAATCATAGGAAGATTTTTTGCATATTGCACAGATTTATCACTTAATATATAAATGTTTTTATTTTGATTTTTCAATCCAGTTATTAAATTTATACATCTTTGTTTTAATCGAGTTATTAATGTATCTTTATTGAATAAAACAATATCTTGTTTTTCATCAATAAAAAATTGAATATTATTTTTTGTAAGGGAATAGGTTGTTTTAATAAATTCTTTATAAACTTCTTGTTTTGAATATGATTTATCAACGACTAATTTATTTGTAAATTTGTCATATTCATAATAAAGTAAATTTAAATCATAAATTAATTTGTTGAAGTTTTTCATATTTCATCCCTTAAAGCTAATGCAGTATAATAACAAGTTTAATTGATTTATTCAAGTGTTTTGAACTATTAAAATGGATTATGGATACATTTTAAATTTTACTTTATTAGTAAACATAAAAAGAGTACAAAAAGAGTATAAAAACCTATATAGTATGTTAAATATAAAGGATTTTTGTGAAAAGTTTTGATATAGCGGTAATAGGCAGTGGTATTGGTGGCAGTTTAATTGCTGCATTAAATTCTCACAAAAATACTATTTTATTTGAAAAAGACAAAAATCTTGGTGGATGTGCAAGTACTTTTAAACGTCACGGAGCATATTTTAATACAGGAGCAACTACTTTAGTAGGATATGAGGAGGGACATATTCTAAAAAAACAATTTGATTCTATTGGTATTGTCCCAAAAATTGTTAAAAATGATGTTGCAATCAGAGTAATTCAAAATAATAATATAGTTGAAAGAGTAAAAGATTTTGACAGATTTTTAGATAATATAAATAAAGTCTATCCAAATCAAAACAATAAACTCTTTTGGAAAATGATCAAAGATATTGATAGCAAATTTTGGAGACTAAAAAAAATATACTTTGGTAAATTTGATTTTTTTAAATATATGAAAACAGCTAATTTTTTAGCTGAACTTTTATCTGTTTATAAATTCGATTTATTTAAAAGTGCAACAAGTTTCATTTATGAAATATTAGGTGAAATTAGTGTAGAGTACAAAAATTTTATAGATGCACAGCTTCTTATTACTATTCAAACAACAAGTAAAGATATATCGTTATTATCGTTAGCTTTAGGGTTAAGTTATCCGTTTCATGATGTCTTTTATGTTAACGGTGGAATGGGAAGTTTAATAGAAGATATTGTTAAAAATGTTGAAGTGAAAAAAAACGAAGCTATTGCAAAGATTATATATGATAATAGTAGTTGGATAATAAAATCTAAAGATAATGAATATCGAACAAAAAAGCTTGTTTTGAACTCTTCTATTTATCAAAGTGATTCATTATTTGATAATGATCAGATAAAAAAATACTATAAAAGTTTTTCTTTTAGCGATCAGAGTGCTTTTGTGTTTTATTTAACGATTAATAGTGATGATATTTTCTGTGAACATTATCAGTTTATCTATGATGAGTTATTACCAAATTGTATCTCTAACTCTTTTTTTGTCTCATTTTCTCAAAAAGATGATGAAAAGCTTTCTAAAAAAGGATATAGTGTCACTATATCTACTCATACCAAAGCATTATTTTGGAAAAATTTATCTAAAGAAAATTATGAAGAAGAAAAAAAAGTTACAGAAAATTTTATACTTGAAAAACTTATGGAATATTTTGTAAATATAAAAAAAGAGCAAATAATTCATGCTTTTAGTGGAACGTCGACTACATTTCAAAAATATATTGGAAGATATAATTGTGGTGGCAAAGCTATTGGATTTAAAAATTTGACACAGCTTCCTAGTTGTAATACACCTTTTAAGGGCCTTTATAATGTAGGTGACACTGTATTTGCAGGACAAGGTTGGCCTGGAATTGCATTAGGTGTTGATGTTTTAAACAAAGAATTAAATGAAATCTAATATAATAAGACTAATCGACAAAAATTCAATACAAACAATTAGACAGAACTATTATAATTATCTAAAGTAAAAAGGCAGACACATGGAACAAGTCGAATTGAAAATTTCATTCAAAGATTGGCTTTATATTATTTCTATAGGTGCGTTGTTTGGTTTGTTCGTGTCGTTGTTTTTTTACTTTCTTAACGTTCAATTTCAAGAGATATCAACAATTCTTTTTGGTACATCAAGTGCTATTATAATTACACTTTTCTCTTCTATATTTATTACAGTTTCAAATAATTATATTCTTCCAAATACACATAAAAAGTTTTGGTATTTAATAAGTTTTGTGTTTTCTTTTATGAGTGGTGCTTTAGGATTTTGGACTAGTTTTTCAATTTTTTATATTTTTGATAGTGTGATAACAAATTTGATAGAGGCGTATAGTTTATATCTTAGTTTTACTATTGGTTGTCTTACATTTTTAGTTGGTTTAATTTTACATCAGTTTATAGCGATGAAATATAAAAATGAATTAATAAAAAATGAAATTTTAAATAGTAAAATAAAAGCTTTAGAAAATGAACTCAATCCGCATTTTTTATTTAATGCACTTAATTCTATGAGTGAATTAGTTTATATAGATCAAAATAAAGCAGAAAATTCTATTTTAAATTTGTCGAAATTTTTAAGAAATGCAATAAACAAAAAAAGTTTGATTACGATTAAAGATGAACTTTCTATGGTGCAAACATATGTAGATATTGAAAATATACGTTTCGATGATAAAATAAAACTAGTTGTAGATATTTCAAATAATTTGGAAAATATTTTAATTCCGAAATTTTCTATTCAACTTTTAGTTGAAAATGCAATCAAGCATGGATATATGTCAAAAGAACTAGAAATTATAATACATTACACAAATGATAAGATTACAGTTTCAAATAATGGTGCAAAGATAACCAAAATAAATTTTGGTACTGGACTAACAAATCTTCAAAATAGACTCAACCTTTTAAATGTGGGAAGACTTGATTTTGAACACAAAAGTGAAATAACCACTTTTATAATTTACTTAGGGAATAAACAATGAATATATTAATAGTAGACGATGAAAAACTAGCAACGGCGAGACTTGAAAGATTATTAAAAGAGTTAAATATAGAAAATGTTACTTCATTTAATGATCCAGAACTTGCATTACACAATTTGTTAAAAAATAGATATGATGTTGTATTTTTAGATATACAAATGCCAACCATTACAGGATTGGAGCTAGCAAACAAAATTTTAGATATCGAGCCAAGTACTTTTATAGTCTTTCAAACAGCATACGAACAGTTTGCAATAGATGCTTTTAAAAATGGTGGTGTTGACTATATTTTAAAACCAACAACAAAAGAGAATGTTGCCAAAGCTCTCAATACAGTAAGTCGATATACTCAAATTAATAAAGATATGAGTGTAAAAAAAATTATTGGTAAAAGTGGTGATGAGATTTATCCTATAGAACTTGAGGATATTTATTATATTAAAGCTGATTTAGATGAAGTGATTATTAAAATTAAAGAAACACAATGTTATGTACGAAAAAAAATAGGTGATATGGATAGTTTACTGAAGCAAAAAAACTTTTTTAGAATTCACCGTTCTCTTATTGTAAATGTAGATAAAATTAAATCTATGACAACTATTGAACAATCTAAATTAGAGATTAGTTTTGAAGATATTGATGATATTGTGACCAGTTCAAAAGATGGTGCAAAAGAGTTTCGTGAATATTTAGAGAGACGAAGTTTATAGATACACTATTGATTGAATAAAAAAATATTATATCTCTGATAAAAAAGGACAAAAATGTTAAAAGCTTTCTTAATAGTTACACTTTGTTGTGTGTATAGTTTAACTGCAAACTCAAATTCAGCGGGATTAGCGCTTGTAAATACTACAAATATTTATGCAACCAAAAGTGATAAAACTGTTGCTTTTCCTTTGGTAAATTATAAATATAACAATTTTTATATAAAAGGGTTAGAGTTTGGATATGAAGTAAATCAAAACTTATCAGTTCTTTTAGAGCCAAGACTGATTGGGTTTGATATATCAGGTATTGAAAAAAGAAAAGATAGTTTATCCTCTGGTTTAAAAGTGTCATATCCTATATCAGATTTTTTGCTTACATTAAAAGTACTTGCTGATGTAAATAATGTCTCAAATGGATATGAAACTAAATTAAAACTAAGTAAGAGATTTATTTATGATTCATTTGTTGTTATTCCTCATATTGGTTTAGAATGGCAAGATAAAAAGTTTAGTAATTATTACTATGGAACAAAATCAAATGAGTCGTATGGAGAGTATAAGGTTAACATGACATTAAATAAAACAGTGGGGTTTGTTTCTGTTTATAATATCAATAAAAAATATGCTTTAAGCTTTATGTATAAATATATTGATTTAGATGATGATATTGTAAACAGTCCAATTATTATAAAAAATAATCAACAAACAAGCATATTGAGTTTTATGTACAAGTTTTAACCAATATGAGAAATGATTAGTTCTGAAACAAAAGGTATACTTTTAGACAAACTTCTAAAGTTAGGCTTTGATAAAAGAAATTTTTTATATACTATACAAAAATAAAAGAAATAAATACAAAGAGTCATTATGAAAACTATTATAAAAACGACCTATATTAATTGCCCAATAGATAAATTATTTGATTTTCATCTTGACTCAAATAATATTACTAAAATTACACCTGCCAATATAAAAGTAGAACTTTTAAATAGTGATACAAAAACATTTGAAGGTAAAATTGTAAAAATAAAAACGACAAAATTTTTTATACCTACGTATTGGGAAGTTAAAATAGAGAAACTTGAAAAACCAAATATCCTCATCGATGTTGCTGTTAAATCACCTTTTAAATCGTGGAAACATCAGCATGTTTTTACAAAAAAAGGAAATGTGAGTGAGTTAAAAGATATTATTGAGTATGAGTTACCATTTGGATTTTTAGGAAAGATTATTGAACCTTTTATCGAATACGATATTACAAAAATGTTTGACTATAGACATATTCAAACCAAAAAGATTCTTGAATCTAAATAACACTTTGCAAGTGTTATTTAGATATAAAACGAGATAAAAATAAATACCTCTTTTTTCAAATCCATATTTTTCTTTTTCATCTATTAAAATTCCATTTTTAAATTAAATGTTACTTTTCGAGGTTCACCTGCTAAGATTCGATAATCGTTTGTTCCTGATTCATAGTATACTTTGTCTGTGATATTCTCAACATTTAAAGAGAGTGTTACATCATTTACTTCATAATGAAGTCCCATGTCATATCGAGTATATGATGGAAGTTCTACTCTATTTGATTCTGATGAGCTTGTATAAATCTTACTTTTATTTACAATACCACCAGTAATACCTAATGTTCCATCATATATTTTTGTTGGGATGTTATATCGTGTAAATAGGTATTTTGAATATCTTGGATTATTCGCTGGACTATTTCCAATTGAACTACCTTTTACATACTTTGTTTGATTATATGCAAGACCTGATTTAAATTGCCAGTTTGGTGTTGGAAGCCATTGTATCTCTGTTTCTACCCCTTTACTTTCAACTTCACCTTTTAGTTCATAGTATGAGCCAACTTTTTCAGCTACATTTGTTTTGTTGATTTTATAAAAAGATAATGAAGTATTTAAAGTTTCAGAGAGATTAACTTTTGTTCCCACATCATATTGTTTTGATTTTTCAGAGTCTAAGCTTTGGTCATTTTTATCTACTCTTTCAGCACTGCTAGGGTCATAACTTTGAGCATAACTTCCATAGATAGAGACTGTATCGTTGATATTATAAACTGTACCTAGAGAACCTACATAATCTGTACTGAATTTTGAAGTTTCATCTACACAAGATTCTCTTACACAATCAAATGATATTTTTGTTCTATCTCTTCTTAGTGATCCTACAACTGTAAGTTGGTCTGTGATATCAATTTTATCTTGAATATATAAACCCGCACTATAGTATTGTGTTTTTCGTCTATTTTGTTCATTAATTGCTGCTGTTCCACCAAGGGTAGGGTTGTATATACTTACATTAGGTGATACAATACCTCCCATTGCAATTCTGTCATAATCAGTTTTTCTATATGTACCTGATAATCCAGCTACAAAATTATGTGTCATATTACCAATCTCTGTAGTATATTTTAGGTTTGTATCAAATCCATGCCAATCTCTTGCATTATATTGATGTCTATTTCTTCTTTTTAGTGTTGTATCAGAAACAGTTGTACCTTGGTTGACTGCATTATTTTCATAAAGTTTTCTTTCATCAGTGTGGTATACACTTCTCCATGAAAAATTGTATGTAAGATTATTATTGATAAAATGTTCTATACTAAGATCTATAGCAGTTCCTTCATCATTATCATAGTCATCTGATTCTTGATAGACTGTGTTTAAAGGAGCTGCTGTTGATATATCATGATTTGCAACAAAGAGTCCATTATCAGCACTTCCCTCTTCGTGACCATATTCAAGTGCAAGTAGTAAAGAGGTTTGATCACTAATATTCCATGCTAAGCTTGGATAGGCATAAAAGTTCTCAAACTCAACATTATTTCTATATGAATCTATCTTTTCCCCAACTACTATAAATCTATATGATAGAGTATCACTAAGTGGTCCAGTTGAATCAAATGAAACTGTAGCTCCATTGTTTTTTCCAAAACTTGATGCATTTGACATGTATGTTTGAAGTGATGATTCAAATGTAAATTTTTGTTCAGATTGTGGAAGTTTTGTTTGTATATTTACGAATCCACCTGGTTGCATCGCACCATAAAGTACTGATGCTGGACCTTTTACTACTTCTATTCTTTCTACATTTGCTGTTGATGGTGAACCCATACGACTAATAAGTCCTGACATCCCATTTACTTGAATGTTTTGCAGGTTCGTTTGAAACCCACGAATCATTATTGCATCAGCATTTTGACCAACTTTTGTTACACCTGTAGTATAATCATATGTATCTTCTAATCTTTGTGCTTGAAGATCATTGATGAGTGTTCCTTTTGTAACTGATATAGAATAGGGTGTATCTTTATCGCTAAATTCACCTTTCATACTTGTAGATGAAGAATCCTCAAAATATGACTCTTGTGAGCCTACTACGGTAATACTGTTGAGTTCATCTGCAATAATTGTTTGGGAGTAAGCTAATACTATAACAGGGACGAGAAAAATTTTTTTCATTAATTTCCTTTTTAATTGTATTGATAAATCGAAGTATAGACAAAGAAATGTTAATGAGATATTAATAAAGATTATCAATATCGTTATTTTTTGTTATTAATTTCTTATCTTTAGTAAAATTTAAATATTTTGATAATCAAAATCAAAATATAAAATGTCATATTTTCAATACTAAAAATAAGAATATTTCTATAAAATACATACTAGAAATATAGTAAGGTAAATAAAATGAAAAGATACAGACACTACACAAAAGATAAAGCAATTATCTTATCAGTATTTGGTTCAGTAATAGAACAAGATAAATACTTAGAATTTAAACAACTCATAGAGGAAACATTTCCAGAAATAGATGTGTTTATCTCTATAAACTCAAGAATGGTTTTAAAAGCACTTCTTAAAAGAGGATTAGAGTATAAAAA
>JBATTX010000162.1:0-1957 GCA_049670825.1 Arcobacteraceae bacterium
GTAGCAAATATATCAACACCACCAGCACACCCTATACATATCTCTCCTTGAGCTTCACTATCAAGATTGAGCATATATGTAGATTGTATTTCGAACTCAATATTATTTGCTCCAATTAAACCTATCTCTTCATCACAAGTAAAAAGAAACTCACAGTTTTCACCCTCAGCCATGAGTGCTAGCATATAAGAACACCCTATTCCATTATCTGCACCCAAAGTTGAATCTTTTGCGTATAAAAAACCATCTTCTTCTATAAGTTCTGGAACTTTTCCATCTACTAAACAAACAATGTCATAGTGAGACTGTAAACAGATATTTACTTTTTGATTATCTTTAAAACATAAAATATTGTTTGCATTATCTACTTTACAGATATAGTTATATTGTGTAGCAAACTCTTTTACAAAATTGATAAATGGCTCGTGCGTTCCACTACATCGTGGTATTTTTGTGATAATTTTAAATAGTTCAATAGGTTCCATTAGTACTCCAAATAAGTATATTTTTTATGATTATAACGCAATGATAATTATGAGGCTATTATAGTATCTAAATATAAAAAAAGGGACTGCAAAATGCAATCCCTTTTTTAAATAATACTCTAAAAATTATGAACAGTGTCCACCACCACAACATGTTGTAGCTGAAGGTGCTGCTGCCGAAGCTGCTGCTATTGCTGCTGCATAATCTGGTTCAGCAGTAATCTCACTTACAAGTTCTTTATATGTAACAACTCCATTTGTATCAACTACAAATACCGCTCTACATGTAAGACCTGCTAAAGGACCATCTTCAATCAATACACCATAAGCATTTGAAAAATCTTTATTTCTAAAATCTGAACATACATCAAGGTTCTCAATTCCAGCTGTTGCACAAAATTTTGCAGCAGCAAATGGTAAATCCATTGATACAGTTTTTACTGTAATACCAGATATTGAAGCTGCTTGAGTATTAAAATTTCTCGTTTCTGCATCACATACTGGAGTATCTAAAGATGGTACTACAACAATAAGTTGTGCTTTATCTTGTGCACCACCAATTTGCTCATCTTGAAGCATTGGATCACAATTTACAACTGTTACTACTGGTGCTAAATCACCAACATTTATCTCATTTCCTGCTAATTTACATACTGTTTCTGTTTGAAAAGTTACTGATGCCATATTTAATTTCCTTATGTTTTAATTTAATTATATCTAAGTCTAGTCCAAATAAGATAAAGTATATCTTAAACGTGTACTTAATAAATTAATCATAATTTTAATATAATCAAATATGAGATTAGATATATATATAACAAACAAATTCAGCCTCCAAAGCAGAAATAAAGCATCAGAGTTAATCAAAGCAAATAAAGTTGTTGTTGATGGAACCATTATTAAAAAACCTTCATTTCCAATAGAAGATGCTATGGAAGTAGAGATACTACAAGATGATTTTTATGTAAGCAGATCAGCATATAAACTCAAATATTTTTTAGAAGATAACAATATTAGTGTAAAAGGAAAATGTGCTATTGATATTGGTTCATCTACTGGTGGTTTTACTCAAATACTTTTAAACAATGATATCAAATCTGTGACTTGCGTTGATGTTGGTTCTAATCAACTTCACTCATCAATCAAAGATAATCCAAAAATTACAATTGTGGAAAATACAGATATTCGTAAGTTTAACACAAATAGTTTTTTTGAACTTGTGACTTGTGATGTTTCATTTATCAGTATTCATAATATTTTAGATGACATCAATCGACTCAGTCTTGATAAAATCATCATCTTATATAAGCCACAATTTGAAGTAGGTAAAGAGGTAAAAAGAGATAAAAATGGAGTGGTATTAGATACAAAAGCTATTCAAGCACAACGAGCTCTTTTTTTAGAAGCAACTCAAAAACTCAACTGGAAACTTCTCATTTCAAATGAGAGTAAACTCGCAGGGAAAAGTGGAA